>DATLKW010000274.1:0-2935 GCA_035538175.1 Gemmatimonadales bacterium
ACGCGCCAACTCGGCGCCCTCGCGCGCCCGCATCGCGAGCACCTGCGCGAGCGCCTGCTCGACGATCGGCGCCACCTCGCTCCACTCCGCCGCCACCCCGTCGCGTTCGACCGCCAACACGTCGGGATGCCGCGCCACGAAGGCGAGATCCACCTCGCCCTTCAACTTGAGACGCTTCTTGAGCTCGCGCGCTGCCTCGAGCACCTGGCGCGCCCGCGCCAGGTCAACCGTCACCCCCGCCGCCCGCACCGGCGCCTCGACCCAGCGCGCCGACACGGCCACATGCCCCCGGTCCAGGAACTGGCGCAGGCGCTCACGCAGCTGGCCCTCAGCCCCGAGGAGCTCCGACGGGAGCTTCAACTGGGGATTGAAATACCGGTGATTCACCGAGCGGATCTCGAGCGAGAGCCGTCCCCCCAAGACCCCGCCCTCGGCCGAGCCGAACCCCGTCATGCTCCGCGGCACAGACTTTAAACGTAGTCGCGCAAAGCACTTAGGTCAATCGTGACCCCGGGACGTCATCCGATGACCGCTACCGTCGCAAAGATCGGGTCCGCGAACTCGACTGCCCCACGGACCGCGGCCGCGCGGCGCGCACGCTGGCGATCGACGCCCTTCGTGAACATCCGCCACGCGACGTCCTCCGACACCACCACGTCCGCCACGGGCTCCCTCGGCGCATCGAGCACGAGCTCCCAGACGCGCGCACCACGCACAACAAACCACACGCCCCCCGCCTTCCCCGAAATCTCGAAGCGGACCGTCGTGTCCTCAGCCGCCCGAACGGTTCGAAATCCGTGCGGGAGCGCCCGCACGAAGGTGTCGAGCACCGGGGACAAGTAGTACGGCTCGTACAGCGGCGGCCGGCCGGTCGCGTCGCGAATCTGCTGCTGGTGGTGCCAACGCTCCGTGAACTCGCGCGCGAGGTCGAACCACACCGGGGCCGGATCGGGGCCGGCCCAACTCACGGGCTCGCCCATCGCCGTCGGGTCGAGCGAAGCGAAATACGCTTCGACCGCCGGACCCGTGACGGCCAAGAGCTCCACGAGCAAGCGCGGACTCGCGCGGCGCATCGCGACTACCCACTCCGCATTCAGCCGGTCCACGAGGCGCACCAAGTCCGCGTGCGTCCGCACGGGGGCGCCCGGCCCGCGCACCCCGTCCCGTCTGCGCGATAGAATCCCCACATCACCACCGAGCAGGTGGGCCGCGACGTCCTTGACCGACCACTGCCCGGCCGCCGTAGGACGCTCCCAGTCCCCCGCGCCGAGCCCCGCGAGGAGCGCACCCAACTCCCCTCGCAGCGGAGCGAAGCGATCGCACGCATCGATTGCCGCAGGACGCCGCACCGAGCGATCCGTCACGCGCAGCCGGGCCCCATTAGTTCGTGAAACGCCAGCGCACCCCGTAGAACTGGTAGTGGCGCGGGTAGTCGAGCCCCGGCACGTAGCTCCCGGTTGTGAGCGAGGTGTTCCGCTGGATCCAAAAGATCGTCACCCCCCCGATCCGGACCTCGATGTTGCTTTCGCCGAAGCTCTTCGCGGGGAGCACGAGGGGGACGCCTGCAGCGCCCAGCCCCGCCACGCCGTGACTCCACGACTCGAGCGCGAACTCCCCCCGCAACGCGAAGATCCCGCTCCGATACACGCGCCAAAAGCGCGAGAAGAACGTGAGCGAGAGACGGCCGTGATAGGGCGGCTCGAAATCCGTGCCGCCCGGGACGAGCGGGTTGAAGTACCAGCCGGCGAGCGTCAGCCCCGGCAAGAGCTCGACCGCCCCCTGCGCCGTGGCGTAGCGCGCGTGATCCATCGGGCGCAGCCCGCTCACGCTTGGGATGCCCACGGGAAAGCCGATGGGCGCGAACGCGTCGCGCCGCGCTTCGCCGAACTCCACGCTGACACGACGCCGATCCCAGCGCAGCGCGGCCGCGTAGTCGAGCGTGCGCACCGCGGCGTCGGCCGTATCCACCGGCGCCTGGAGATCCCGCGCCCAAGCGACCTCCCCCCGCACCGAGAACCCGGCGGGCAAGAGGAGCCCCGCCGCGAGATGTGCGCGGTTGCCGTGCCGGCCGCGGCTGTAATGGGCGTGACGGGCATCGCCCGCGAGCGTGAGCCCGGGGAACGGATTCCAACCGGCGGTTCCCTCGACCTCCCAGGGCCGCGGCTGATCGAGCGTCCGGAACGCGAGGCCCAGGTGCGCGCGGGGCCAGTCGTCGGACAGCTCCAGCGCGTTCTCGGTCACGTGGCGATCCGCCACGGCCGTGTCCTGGGTCGTGCCGCTCGTGGCGACGCTCGCCTGGGCGCGGAGCCCGAGCCCGTCGGTGCGCTCGGCGGCGAAGAGGCGGAGCAGCATGTCGTGCCGCACCACGTGCCAGTCGCTCGGGTACGTCGCCGCACTGCGATGCCAGCTCGAGCTCTGGAGCTCGTACGCCGCGCCCCAGCGGGCGCTCCGGAGATACTCCGCCTTGAGCCAGAGGTCGACCGCGTTGAACGGCGCGCTCGACGTGCCCCCGATGCCGTTGTTGTTGTTGTAGTCGGCCACGAGCGATAGCCCGAGCCCGGAGCGCCAGCGGCGCAAGTAGGCGCCCCGATAGTTCGCCGTCCCCACCTCGCCCGTGGCAATGCCCACCTCAGAGGCTGTGGCCGTCGAGCGCTGCCGGCGCGTGACCAGATAGACCCGCAACGACGCCGGCAGCACGACCACGTCCACGCGCTCGAGTGGCGCGAGCGAGATGCGCGCCGGGTCGAGATAGACCGTGTCCCGACCGAGCGGGAGATAGCGAACGCCGTCCCAGTAGACCTCGAGCCCGGCCGCCCCGCGCCCGGCATACAACACCGGCTCCGCGGCCCCGTAGATGCCACCACGGCTCACGTACACGCCCGGGATGTGGGCGAGCAGATCGGACAGGGTTTGGATGTTCGAGAACGCCAACGAG
>DATLKW010000275.1:0-4257 GCA_035538175.1 Gemmatimonadales bacterium
AGGGGGGTGTCTCTGGCGGGTCCGACACGCGCTCCATATACGGCCCGGCCTACCGCCGGTCAAGCAGCACGGGCACCGGGCGTCCGGTGTCACTACACAGGCCCGATCGCTCGCGCCGACCGCTCGGGGCGGGAGTGACGCGCGTGACCACGTCGCAGTCCGCGACGAACGAGTGTGGGTGTGGCGACTGTCCTCTGTGACGCAGCGCACGGCTTTCGCGGTGCCATGGCGCGTTCCGACATCGCGGCGCCGACGATCGCGGGGAAACGGCCTCGTGACCATCCGTTGACACGTTGCTGACCGCTGGCGTGCAACCTTTTGGAGGCATTTGACGTCTTACAGGACGAAGCACGGAGTTCACCAGCAGTCTGGGGAGGCGTTCATGAGAGTCTACGCGTTGATACTCGGCATCGCGCTCACGGCGGGGTACGGCTACGCCGCCGACCTCGCGGTGGCGTCGATCAAGCCGGGCCCACTGAAGCCCACCGCTGCCAAGAGCCCCGTGTGGTACGGCGGCGTGCTCGAGCCAGTGACGGTGGAGGTGCGTGGTGGCGAAGTCCGTTCCGTGACGACCGCCGGTGGGCGGGTGATCCATCGGTCGACCTTGCAGTGTAGTGGGAGCGAGGACGGGAGCGTTCGTACCATTTCCTAACCCCGTGAGGAAGGGGGGCGCCGACCCCCCGTCCTCACCCCGGGAGCTCAGCCGTCCCGCCCCCCCCGGCAACTCGCCGCACGCCGTTCTGAAACCTTGACTCGCAAACCCTCGTAGGATTTGGCATTATCATGGCGATCGTTGAGCCACTACGCCCGTATCCCCCGACGGAGGGGAGCCGGATGAACGAGTTTTGGCACGCTTGGCGCAAGGAGATCATCCGTGGCACGGCGCTGTTCTGCGGCGTGCTCGGCGTGTTCTTCCTGGGGCGCAGCCTCATGCATCGGGTGAAGGAGGGGGTGACCCACGGGGCGGCGTTCACCGCGTTGCGGGATTTGCGGGGGGAGCTCGCGGATGCCCGAGGCCAGCTCGAGGGGGCCCGCGGCGATATCGAGGCGGCAGCGAACGACGCGCCCCGCGTGGCGGCGGGGGGCTGGACGTATCACGCGAAGGTGGCGCCGGGGCAGTGGGTCTGGATCCGCAACGTCCGCGGCTCCATCAAGGTCGAGCCGACTAAGGGCTCGACGGTGGAGATTCGTGCCGTGAAGACCACCCACACGCCGGCGGACTCGGGGACGGTGCGCGTGGTGGCGGAGTCTTACGACGGCGGGCTCGCGGTGTGCGCCGTGTGGAACGGCGAGTCGACCCACTGCGGTCCGAAGGGCGAAGAGTACAAGATGCGCGGTCAGCACAACGACGTCACCGTGGACTTCACGGTGCTGCTCCCCGCGCGGGTGCGGCTCGGAGTGTCGACCGTGCTCGGCGATGTGCACGTGCGGGGCGCCCAGGCGCCCCTCTCGTTGCGCACCGTGAGCGGCGCGGTGGACGCGGCCACGACCAGAGGCCCCGTTGACGTCAGATCGTTCAACGGCGGCGTGCACGTGCGCGTGGAAGGCTTTGCCGACACGGGTGCTGTCGACGTCCAAACGGTGAACGGTGCGGTCATGGCCGAGTTGCCGGCGACGCTCGATGCCGATGTACACGCCCAGACGACGAACGGATCGATCTCGACCGAGTACGGCCTGCCGGTGCACGGCCAGTTCGTCGGTCAAAGCGTTATGGGAACGCTCGGTCGCGGCGGGCGCCAGGTCACCCTCAAGACCATCAACGGCGCGGTCCAGCTCAACAAAATCCACTAGCACAACGCGTCGTTTACGGGGTGGGAGGCGACGGCTAGCTTCCATCCCGTGCGCCCCCACACGCTCGGGATTCTCGGGCTCGGTGCGATCGGCGGCTCGCTCGCGCTCCAGGCGAAGCGAGCCGGGATCGCGCGCGTAGTCGGTTGGTCGCCCGAGCCCGCGGAGCGGGCCGCGGCGGCGCGCCAGGGCGCGCTGGACGACGCGCCGGCGCGCCCGGGCGACGTCGCGCGCGCGGCTGATCTCCTGATCCTCGCGGCCCCACCTGCGGCGAACGTCGCACTGCTCGAGCGCTTGGCGGGGGCGGGGGAGTTGGGGGGCGCGGTGCTCGTCAGCGACGTGGGCTCGGTGAAACGGGCGATCGTGGCGCGGGCGGAGGCCTTGGGGCTCGGGGCCCGGTTCGCCGGGGGCCACCCGCTCGCGGGCACCCACGCCCACGGCTTCGCCGCGGCGCGCGCCGACCTGTTCCGCCGCGTGGTCGTCTACCTGACGCCCACCGGTCAGGGGGACGGCGTGGTGCGCGAGGTGGCGCATTTCTGGGAGGGCACGCTTGAGGCCCACCCGGTCGTGATCGATGCCGCGGGTCACGACCGTCAGCTCGCCCTCACGAGCCATGTGCCCCAGGTCGTCGCCTCCCTGCTGGCGAACTTCCTCGCCCGAGCTGCCCCGCCCGGCGCGGCGCTCGGGCCCGGGGCCCGGGACACGACGCGCCTCGCGGCGAGCGAGCCGGCGCTGTGGTCGGAGATCCTGCTCATGAACCGCGACGAGGTGTTGCCCGCGCTCCGCGCGTTCGAGGAGCCGCTCGGCGAGCTCGAGCGGGCGCTCGAGACCGGCGACACGGACGCGCTCACGCAGTGGCTCGCGCGCGCGGCCGCCTGGCGGCGCAAGGTGGACGCCTGAGGGTTCGGGGGGTGGTGCGCCCACCCGGAGACAAGAGCATCTCGCATCGCGTCCTGATGCTCGCAGCCCTCGCCCGCGGGACGAGCGAGCTCGATGGCCTCTTGACGGGCGCGGATGTGAAGAGCACGGCGCGCGTGCTCCGGCAGGTCGGGGCCGAGATCTCCGTGGTCACCCCGGGCCGGACGGTGCGGGTACGCGGGTCTCGCTTCCACGCGCCCGGCGACCGGCTCGACTGCGGGAACTCCGGCACCACGGCCCGGCTCGGGCTCGGGCTCCTCGCGGGGCACCCCTTCGCCGCGACGCTCACGGGCGACGCCTCGCTCCGCCGCCGCCCGATGCGGCGAGTGACCGAGCCCCTGCGCGCGATGGGGGCGGAGATCCGCGACGAGCGGGGCGACGCTCTCCCGCTGACGATCCGCGGCGGCCGGTTGCACGCCCTCTCGTACACGACCCCGGTGGCGAGCGCACAGGTGAAGAGCGCACTGCTGTTCGCAGGGCTCACCGGCCGTGTGGCGGTAACGGTCCGCGAGCCGTACCGCTCGCGCGATCACACCGAGCGGCTGTTCGTGCACCTGGGGCTGCCGCTGCACGAGCGGGACGGCGCCATTGCCTACGAGCCACCCGAGGGGCCGAGTGTGGTGCCCGCGTTTCACCTCGCCGTGCCGGGCGACGCGTCATCGGCGGCCTTCCTCGTCGCGGCCGCTGCGCTCGCCGAAGCGGGCGAGCTCGTGGTCGAGAACGTCAACGTGAATCCGACGCGGACGGGCTTCCTCGTCGTCCTCGCCCGGATGGGTGCCCCAGTCGAGCGCGTGAATCTCCGCGACGCCGGCGGCGAGCCCGTCGCCGATCTCGTGGCGCGCCCGGCCCCGTTGCGTGGCACGGAGATCACCGCCGCCGAGATCCCCACCCTGGTCGACGAGGTCCCGATCCTCGCGGTGCTCGCGAGCCGGGCGATGGGGGAGACGGTGTTTCGCGAGGTGGGCGAGCTGCGGGTGAAGGAGTCGAACCGGCTCGAGCTGATCGCCGCAAATCTGCGGGCCGTTGGGAGCGTGGCCGAGGCCCGCGGCAACGATCTGTTCGTCTGCGGCTCGCCGCACGCGCCACGCGGCCGGGTCGACACGGCGCGCGATCACCGCCTCGCCATGGCGTTCGCGGTGCTGGGAGGTGTGCCGGGGGCCGCGGTGCGGCTCTCTGAGCGCGCCTCGGTCGTGATCAGTTATCCCACCTTTTTCCGCGATTTGCAGCGCATCGGGGAACGCGCGGAGCGGGGGAAGGGGAAGCGGACCGCGGCGGGGGCAAGGGTGGAGGCCGGGTGAGTCTCCGGGTGATCGCGATCGACGGGCCCGCTGCCTCGGGGAAGAGCTCGACGGCCGCGGCGGTGGCGCGCCGGTTGGGGTGGGCGCATCTGGACTCGGGGTCGTTGTATCGCGCCCTGACGCTCGCCGTCCTCGATCATCTCGGGGAAGCGGATGCGGGCGCCGCTGAGGGAAGGGGGACGCAAGGCGACGCGTGGTCGCCGGCACGGATCGTGGCGCTCGCCGAGGCGCTCCCGGTGCGGCTGGTGCTCGC
>DATLKW010000276.1:0-4391 GCA_035538175.1 Gemmatimonadales bacterium
CATGAAGCGGTCGTCGAGGAACGCGAGCGGCTGCGCCGGCACCACGCGCACCCGGGCGGCCTTGGCGGGATCGAACGCCCGCGTCTCGAGCACTTCAACCGACCCGAGGTAGCGCGCATAGAACGCCGGGTCGACCGTCGCCGACAGCCAGATGAACCGACACTCGGCGCGCTTCCCGAGGGCGAGGCAGAGTTCAAGCTCCGCCGACGTCTGATGGATCTCGTCGACCACGAGGGTGTCCCGAGCGGTGATGAGCCCGTCCTCGAACCAGCGGCGCGCGATGCCGGTCGTGACGATCACGACGTTCCAGCTCGGCGTCTCAGGCGTCGCCTCCCGCTCGCGGTTCACCACCCCGACCTTGAGTGCCGTCCCGAGCACGGTCTCCGCGATCGGCCGGATCGCGAGCGTCTTCCCCGTGCCCGTGCCGGCGACGATGCCGAAGCCTCGCCCCGAGGCGGCCAAGCGTCGAATGTCGTCGCCGTGCTCGCGCGCGAGCAGTGTGTCGATATGGAGCCCCATCGCCAGCTCGATCGTCTCGCACGCGGCGCGCGTCGGCGCAATCACGATGACGCGTCCGGTCGCGGGCTCGGCAGCGAGGAAGGCCTTGGGGTCGGGGGGAAGAAAGTGGTCGCGGGAGAGTCGCACTGCTCGCAATATAGTGAATGCAGAACGCGGGAAGCGCGGCTCCACGCGCCTCCCGCGTTACGGCGCCGAGCGTGCGGCGCCCCTACCAGCGATCGCGGTCGTCGTCGTCGCGGTCGCCCCAGTCGCGCCAGTGGCGGCGCCAATGACGACGGCCGACCCACACGCGCGGCCCCACGACAAACGGCCGACGGTAGCGATGCCACCAGGGAACCACGTACACCACTCGAGGCCGACCGTACCAATAGGGCGGATCGACCTCAACGACTTCGCGCGGGTAGGGCGCCGGCACGCCGACGCCGATCGCGACACTCACCCGCGTTTGCGCGGCAAGGGGCACTGCGGCCACGAGGAGCACGAACCCGGACATCCACAGCAAACGTTTCATACGTCACCTCCACCGATCGACACCTGGAAAGGTCGTGCCAGAGCGGGGGCCGAGACCCAAGCCCAGTCGTTTAGCGGGGTTGCGCGGGTAGGACCCAGGGGTGCGGCAGGAGTGTGCTTGTCCCCTTACGCGGTCATCCGTCTCCGAGCGGACTCAGTCGCCGAGTACCGCGGCGGGGTCACAGCGTTGAGCCCCGGCGCATCGCAGCCGCCGGTGCTGATGGCGCGCCTCAACGTGACGAGGGAGGGGCGACCTGTCGCATCAACTGCAGGACTTCACCGGGCTCCGCATGCCGGCCGAGGGACTTCTTGGAGAAAACGTGGCGGCCGTCGACTTCGACCTCGAACACGCCGCCCGAGGACTGGATGAGCTTCACGTCGGCGTGCGGGTACGCCTTACGGATTTCGGCCGCCAGACCGGCGGCCCGCGGCTCGTAGTTTCAGACGACGCAGTATTCGATCGTAACGCGCATGGCGTAAACGATAGTCGCGCTTGACACGTCGCGCCAAGGGGCCGACCTTGCTCGCGGCCCGTCTATGAGCGCTCTCTCCCGCCTCGCGACCTCGTCGGCGACCCTGGTGCGCGCGCTCGTCGCGCTCGGCGCGGTCGCGGCCATCGCCGCGGCGGTGATCGCGGCGGGCCTGGGCCGGGCTCCGCTCGGCGCCGGAGCACCCGAAGAGATCGTGGTCTTGGTCGTCGTGGGTGCGCTCGCGCGGCGCTTCGGGATCGCCCTCCCCGGCCACGGGTTCTCCTCCTACATCCTCGGCGTGATGGCCTACGCGACCCTCGCGCGCGGTTGGCCCTTCGCCGTGCTCGTGGCCCCGCTCGCGATCCTCATGGGGGACTGGGGGCTGCGGCGCCTGCCGGTGCGGACGGCGCTCGATCACGCCGCCCACCTCACCGCCGGCAGCGCCGCGGCGGGTCTCTTGTACGCGAGGCTCGACGGCGCGACGGGTGCCGCAGCCCTCGCGGCGCCGAACGTCGGCCCGCTCCTCGCCCTCCTCCTCGCCCTCCCCAGCCTCGTCAACGCCACGTTTTACCTGGAGCTCGCGCTCGCCCAGGAGCGCGCCCGCGTAGACGCGTGGCTCACGGTGCGCTGGGAGGCGGTCGTGTACGCCTGCTCTGCAGCCCTCGCACTCGGCTGGCTCGCCCTCCTGCACGCGGGCCTCGACCCCTTCGGCACCCTCGTCGTCGCTGCCGGGCTCACCGCCGCAACGCTCGCGAGCGTGTCGGTCCTCCGTCGGGCTGTGCGCGCCGACGAGCTGGCCTTGATCCAGGGGCTCGGCCAGGCAATCGCCCGCGATATCAGCCTCGCCAAGAGCTTCCCCCGCATTCAGGAGCTCACCCACCGCCTCGTCCCGTGGGAAGAAATGGCGTTCGCACGCTATGACCCGGCCACGAACGAGATGGTGTTGGTAGCGTCGACGACGGCCGGGGAGAGAGGGGAGCGGGGGGAGACGGGGGGTGGGGTGCGGTATGACGCCGCCACGGGCTTGGTCGGCGAGGCGCTCGAGCAGCAGCGGCCCGCCGTGGGGGCGGTCCACGTAGGCGGCCGGGAAGGGGCGGGGTCGGAGGTGGTCGTGCCGCTGTTCCATGCCGGGCAACTCGTCGGGGTGTGGAGCGTGCGCCACTCGCGCCCGGCGATGTATCGCGACGCAGACGGCGACCTGCTCGCGCTCCTCGCGCCGCAACTCGCCCTGATGCTCGCGATCGGGGACTCGGTGGAGCCGGTCGTAGGGGCGTCGGCCCGCACGAGCGCGTACATCCAGACCCTCACGGCGACCACCGCTGAGATCCACGCATCGAGCGAGGCCGGGGCCGGGGCCGCCCGGCGCGCCAGCCGGGGCGCGGCCGAGGCCGCGAGCTTGGTGACGGCGCTCGCCCGCGACGCCACCGACCTGACGCAGCGCGCCGGCGACGTGGTGCGCGCCGGCAACGAGACGCGGGAGTCCGGAGTGCAGATGGAGCAGACCACCGAGAAGGTCCGCCTCGCCACCCAGACGGCCGTTCGCCGCCTCAGCGATCTCGCCGTGACGACGGACGAGAGCGCGCGCGAGGTGCGCCACCTGCGCGACGTCGCCGAGCAGGTGGAGAAATTCTCCGAAACGATCGGGTTCATCGCCAACCAGACGAACCTGCTCGCGCTCAACGCGACGATCGAGGCTGCGCGCGCAGGTATTCACGGCCGCGGCTTCGCCGTCGTGGCAGACGAGGTGCACAAGCTGGCCGAGGAGAGCGGGCGCGAAGCCCGCAACGTCGGCAAGTCGGCGCAGGACACCCGCCGTGCCCTCGACCGGGCGGCCCAGCTGCTCGAGCGCATCCGCACCGACTTGGGCGAAGTGGTGCAGCGCTCGGGCGACTGGGTCGGCGATTTGACCCGCATGGCCGCGGCGGCGGCCGATAGCGCGCGCGCCGGCAAGCGGGTCGCCGAGCTGGCGCACGGGATCAACGAGCGGGCGGGGACGATCCATCGGTCGCTCGAGCAGGCGAAGGGCGCCGCCCACACCTCAACCGAGGAGGCCGAGGCGGTGGCCGCCCGCGCGGCGGAACAGCTGCGGGCGATCGAGCGGCTGGCCCGGGGCGCGACGGAGCTCGCGACCCTCGCCGAGCACCTCGGCCGGGCCGCGCGGTTCGTGCGGGGCGAAAACGGGCACCGGGAGTGACCCGGGTCACACCAAGGGGGCGCCCGGGTGTTTCGCGGCGGCGGCCGGTTTGTTAGCGTAGGGCGAGCTCGGGACCGCACACGGGGAGCCGCGATGAGACACAGCATCTGCCTGCTCGCCCTCTTGGCGCTTGTGGCAAGCCCCCTCGCGGGGCAACACGCCGGCCAGTTCGAGGTCGGAGCGTTCGGCGCCTACACGCACTACGACGCGGCGTTCGCCCTCCCACAGAAGGCGGGAGGCGGGGTGCGCATCGGCTACTTGATCGCTGACATGGTCGGCGTCGAGGGCGATGCGATCTTCATGCCCGAGTACACCGTGACGCCGGCGAGCGGGACGCCCACCACGCTGCAGCCCCTAATCGCCAGCGCCTCGCTTGTCATCTCGCCCCTCCATGCGAGCCGCCTCTCGTTCTACGTGCTCGGCGGCTACACCGTCCTCGACTTCGGCAACCGGGCCCCCTATCGCTTTACCGACAACGCGGGGCACGGCGGGGCCGGCATCCGGCTGTTCTTGAGCGAGCGCATTGCGTTACGGGTGGAAGGGCGGGCGATCTATACGCCGAGCACGCAAGCGACCTTCGGCCCGAGCACCGCCACGCACCTGGTCGGGAGCGTCGGGCTTTCAGTCTTCCACTTGGGCGCGCTCCCTCCAGCCGCCCCACCGCCGCCCACCGTCCTCGCCCAGAAGGTCGTGAAGTG
>DATLKW010000277.1:0-6192 GCA_035538175.1 Gemmatimonadales bacterium
AATGCGGATCGTGTGGCGGCCGGGCTTCACGGCGTACTCGATGAGCGGTGTTGCGCCGGCATCGACGCCGTCCACGTAGACCTCTCCAAACGGCTCGGCGTTGATGGTGAGCAGTCCCTGCGCCTCCGGCGCGGGTGTCGGCGGAGGGGTCGTGGAGGGAGGTTTGGCCCGCGCGGCGCGGCGCGGCGGCGGGCTCGGCTTCGCCGCGAGGCGGACCGTGTCCCGGACGCGGACGGTGTCCACCACGGTGTCGACCGGGTGAGCGACCTGACCGGTCGGTGCGGCCGGCGTCGGGCCCGAGGCCGTGCCCCCCGGACGACTGAAGAGGAGGTAGCCGCCAGCGCCCGCCCCGGCGAGTGCCAGCACCCCGATCACCGTCCCGACCCGCGACTTGCGGCCCGTGGGGCGGGGCCGCGCGGGGGGTTTCCCCGGCTTGACGGCCGGAAGGGGCGTGGTGGGAGCGCCGGTGATCTCGGTCGGCGCGTCCGCCCGGGCACGGGGACGGGAGCGGCCCGACGTGGGGGCGCGGGTCGGCGACGCCACCGGCTGCTCGGGCCACACCGCGGTCGCGAAGTCCTCCATCGTCGGAAACCGGAGCTCGGGCTCCTTGGATAGGCCACGCGCGATCGCGGCCGTCAGGGCTCCGGGGATTCCCGGCCGTTTCGTGCTGACGAGTGGCGGTTCTTCGTAGATGTGCTTGTAGATGATTGTATGGACCGAATCCCCGCCGAACGGGAGTTCCGCCGTGATCATGCGATAGCCGACGACGGCAAGCGAGTATTGGTCGGCGCGGCCATCGACGGCCGCTCCCTTCCCCTGCTCCGGAGCCATGTAGTGCGGGGTCCCGATGATCATGCCCGTCGCCGTGAGCCCCGTGGCCGCCTGCAGTGCCTTCGAGATGCCGAAATCGGTGAGCATCACGCGGTCGTCGTGGTCGAACATGATGTTCGCGGGTTTCACATCGCGATGGACGACCCCGCGTTGGTGTGCGTGGCCCAGGGCGCAGGCCGCCTCCCACAGAATCCGTTGGATCTCGGGCACGGGCAACGGCTGCTTTTTCTCGAGCACGTCTTCGAGGGACGTGCCGGAGATGTACTTCATGACGAAGTAATTGAGGCCTCCCTCGCTCTCGACCCGATAGATCGGGATGATGTTGGGGTGGTCGAGCTTCGCGGCGGTCTTGGCCTCCTGGTGAAACCGGCGCACCACCTGTTCGTCCTGGGCGACGTCGGGGGGGAGCACCTTGATCGCGACCTCGCGCTCGAGCGTCAAGTCGTGTGCGAGAAAGACGGCCCCCATCCCGCCCTTCCCCAGCAGGCGCTCGATCCGGTACTTGCCCTCGACGATGCGGCGCAGCCGCTCCGCGATGAGATCGACGTTGGCGGTGCCCGTCTGCCCGCCGCCCGAGACGTCCGCTCCGCACGTCGAGCAGAACCGGCTGTTCCCGGGGATCGGCGTGTGGCAGCGGAAGCATTCGACCACGTCGTTCGGCATCACGGCGGCCCGACGCGGAGGAGCGGCCCTCGCGGCGCCGGACGAGCGCGACGTCGGTGCGCCTGCGCGGGCGACCTCGTGGGCGCCGGCGTGCGGCTGAGGGACGTGGTACGCGCGGCCGTGGCGGCGGGCGGCGCCGGCCACGCAGCGCCGGCGCACGACGGACCGACGATCGTCGGCGCCGGTTGAACGCAGAGCTCGTAGTAGGTCGTCACCCCTGCATAGTCCAGCACGACCGCGTAGTAGTCCTGCCCCGCGGTGAGCGTGGCGAGGGTGGTGTCGCGCGTGGCGAGCTTGGCCACGGCAGTGTCGCGCAGCACCACGGCAAGAGCCGTGTCGCTCGCCGCGGGGACTTTGATCACATAGAGCTGAACGATCTTGATGGAGTCCGGGTTGATCCCGCCCGGCCTCGGTGCAAGCTTGAACTCCACGCCCGTCACCGGCATGGGATTCGGCGCCGTAAACCGGATCCAGTCGATGTCGTGCGGATTCTCAATCGCCAGCGTGTCGCGAAAGCCATTCGTGCCTACGAGTTGCGCGCCGCGCGCGTCCGCCGCATTGCACGAGTTGTCGTCTTCGTGCGCATCGGCGGGTAGCTCTGACTGGTACGCGCCGATCACGGCCAAGCCGTAACGCCCGGGTTGACCGTACGCCGCGACCGCGTCGAGACTGTCCAGAGTGAGGCCCTTGAACGCGACGATTGTCGAGTCGCCCGTCAGCTCAGGCGGATTGAACCTCAGGCCATGGCATGCGTGAGACCCCGGTCCGAACGTCCAAGAGTCGTGCCCGATGAAATACCTCTTGGCCGTGCCGCTCCAACCGAGCGAGTCGGAGAGGAACGTCTGGAATGTCCCAGCGAGTTCTGGAGACTCGATGATCACAGTCACGTTCTTGGGCGGCGCGAAGTGGAAGCGGTACCAGTCCGCCCCCGAGGTCGCGCCGACGGGTAGCTCCTCGAACGCCAGTGCCGGATTCCAGAGCAACGTATCGGGCCACACCGTCGGGAAGGGGCCCGGCCCAGTGAGGTCGAGCCGTCGCGGGTTGATCTGGTTCGGGTCGTAGAGATCGTGCGGGATCACCTTCGTGATGCTGTTGTGCACGAAGCCGAACACGCCGCTCCCATTCGCGATGCCGAAAAAGAGGAGCGAGTCAGTGGTGGCTGGGGGCGGCACCCAGTAGCGGGAGCGTGCCGTCCCGTTCGCGTACTCGGTCGTCGAGAACGGCACCGGGAAGAGGACAGCCGCGCGGCCGCCAGGCCCACTGCCGAGCGACGCTTGAATGATCGAGTCGACACCGACGCCGTAGATCGAGAGCCGGTCTCCATACCGGACCGTGTCGGGGCTCACGCTGTCGATTTCGAGCGCTGCCGAGACCCGGACGGTGTCCCGGCCAGGGCGGGCTTGCTTGTCGAAGTTCGCCGCGGCCGCCGTGATGGTCACGCTCCCAGACTTGATACCCACGATGTGCCCCTCGTTGTCGACGGCCGCCGTAAGCGGATCGCTGCTCGACCAGACGAACCTCACGTTCGGGATCGGCTGGGAGTCCGTGGCACTGATTATTTGCCAGGCTGTGGCCCGGCGCACGACAGTCGTCCCGCGCAGCAGGATGTGGAGTGGGGTGATACTGACGTGCACCGACGCGTCGTGCTCTGTGGGAAAGACGCAGGTTCCCACGGTTGCCCACACCAGCGGCAGGGCCACCATCGAGCCTATCCGGCTTAAGCGCATACCCTCGATTGGGTTCGGGTGGAACCCAATCTATAAAAGGCGGAGTGCAGGGGCCACGACGACCGCCGTCACAACCGCCCCCGCCGTTTGAGCTCAAGGTATTGGCGGACAACGGCCTCCGCCGCCCGCGCCGGCGGGACATCGAGCACGATGACCCCCCCGCGGCGCATGTGCCCGAGGGCTTCCTCCCGAGCGCGCAGTAGCTCCTCGGCTGCCGCCTTGCGAAAGGCATCGTGTCCGACGGTGGGTCGGAGCGCCGCTACGCTATCGAGGTCCGGATTCCGGAGGGTCACGGCGAGGGGGAGGTGGCGGGGTCTCAAGCTCGCCACGTTGGCCACGAGGGCGTCCGACGCGAGGCGGTCGATCACGTCGGTGAAGAGGACCGTGAGCGCCCGCTTGCGGTTGCGCACCGCGAGGTAGCGAAAGGCGCCTGGGTAGTCCGGTTCGACGAGGGTCGGCTGGACCGCCGAGAGCACGTCGAGCACGGCCTTCAGGGCCTGGCGACCACGGGCCGGCGCGACGAAGTGCTGGACGCCCGCGGCGAACGCCATGACGCCAACGTCGTCGTCGTGCTGGGTCGCGGCGTACGCAAGCTCCAGGGCCGCCTGCACGACGTAGTCGAGGCGCGGCCGGCCGGCGACTTCGCCGGAGAGGAGGCGGCCGGTGTCGAGGACGAGCAGCACCTGCTGGCGGCGCTCGGCCTCGTACTGCCGGGTAATGACCTTGCCGCGGCGGCCCGTGGCCTTCCAGTCGATGTGCCGCAGATCGTCGCCCGGAACCCAGTCGCGCAGCGACTCGAACAGGCGACCCTCGCCGAGGCGGCGCACGGGCGTGATGCCTTGCGCCCGCCGGCGCTCGGCCCGTGCGACGGACGCCTGCAGGCGCACCGCGACGAGTGGCGGATAGACCGCGGCATCCCACGGTGCGTCGAGCCAGCGGCGCCGGGCTCCGAGGCCGAGGGGCCCGAGAGCGTCCACGGCGAACCCACCCGCGCGCTCCCGGCCCCGGCGCACGGGCAGGACGGAGACGACTTCGCGCACCACGCCGCCCGGCGGTACGGCCAGGCGCCGAGGCGGTTGCGAGCCCCCGAGGACATCAGGGCGAAGCTCGCCCAGGCGCAGGCGGGCCGTGCGTGCGGTGCCGTTGGTCCAGCGGTAGGTCACGGTGCTTTCGCGGCCCACGGAGAAGGCCGGTGGCGCGTCGCGGACGACGCCGAGGCGGGCGACGCCAGGCCCCACCGCGAGTGCCGCGTCGAGCCACACGACCACCACGAGCCCGGCATCGGCCACGAGCATCGCGTCCAGCCCCCACGGTCTCCACACACCGAGCAGGCCGAGCGCGGCGGTCCCCGCAGCCACGAGCAGGGCACGCCGGCTCCAGAGCACGCCGGCTTGCGAGCCCAGCAGGTACCGCAGACCCCAAAACGCCGCCACGATCGCGACGTACGCCGGCCATTCGAACGTCACGTGGTCGGCACTTCCGTCTTGTCGAGGATCGCCTTGAGGGCGGCGTCCGGGGTCACGCCCTCGAGCTCGAGCTCCGGCGCGACGCTCACACGGTGACGCAGGACGCTCGGGGCCAGGCGCTTCACGTCGTCGGGGACAACGTAGTCACGCCCCTCAAGCAGTGCCCCGGCGCGCGCGGCCTTGAGGAGGGCGACGCCGGCCCGCGGACTTGCTCCGAGCGTGAGCGAAGCCGCCTGGCGCGTGGCGCGCACCACGGTCGTGATGTACGCCGTGATCTGCGGTTCGACACGCACCGCGTCGACCGCCGCTCGCAGCCGCTCCAAGCCGTCGGCGTTTGTCAGGGGGGCGACGCCGTAGGTCGCCGGCCGGTCGGCTTCGAACCCTTCGACCGTGCGCGTGAGGATCCCTTGTTCGTGGGCGGCTTCCGGATAGCCCACGAGCACCTTGGCCATGAAACGGTCGAGCTCGGCCTCGGGCAGGGGATATGTGCCCTCGAACTCGATGGGGTTTTGGGTCGCGAACACCGTGAAGGTGTTGGACAGGGGGTGCCCCACGCCGTCCACCGTGACGGTGCGCTCCTGCATGGCTTCGAGCAGGGCCGCCTGGGTTTTCGCGGGCGCGCGATTGATCTCGTCGGCGAGCACGAGATCAGCGAACACCGGTCCGGGACGGAATGTGAACTCGCGCGCCCCACTGAGCAGGGTCACGCCCGTGATGTCGGCCGGCATGAGGTCGGGGGTGAACTGGATGCGCTGGAATTTGACGTCGAGGGCGAGCGCCAACGTCCGCACGAGCAGGGTCTTCGCGGTGCCTGGCACCCCCTCGAGCAGCGCATGACCGCGCGCGAGGAGGCAGACGAGGACGTCCCGGGTCACGGTCTGCTGACCCAGCACCACGCGGTCGAGGGCCTCTAGAAGGCTGCGGGCGGCGTCGGCGGGCGCAGTTCCTCCCACACGTCCTCCACTGCTTGGGCGGCCGCGAGCGCGCGCTCCGGTCCTCCCGGGCGATCGATCGTCTGTTCGAGGCGTCGGACGGCGTTTCGACCCCGCGCGGTCGGGAGCCCGAGCTCAAGGGTGGCGAGCCAGGCGCGCTGGGCGTCGGGGGCGAGGATGCCCGCGCGGCCGAGGCGGCGGCGCAACCCGGCGACGGTGAGGTTCACGGCCGTGTCCACACCACCCGCGCCCTCAAGCCCCGCCGCGAGGGCTTCGAGATGTTCGAGCGGCGAGCGGCGGCGCCGCTCGATGGCGGAGCGGGCGGGCCCGAATCGCACGGCCGCCGCCGCCAGTGCCACCAGCGCCACGCCTACGAGTTGGAGGATGGCCCAGCCCACGGGATGGCCTACGAGCCACCCAGCGGCGGCGGCGAGGAGCGAGCCCCCCGCGCCAAATCCCTGATGGTACTCGTCCACGATCACCCGCTGCGTGCGCCCGTCCGCGATCCACGGGAGCACGACGAGGCCGGCATCCGTCTCTTTGAGTGCGCGGTTGGTGAGAAAGCTGCGGTCC
>DATLKW010000278.1:0-4451 GCA_035538175.1 Gemmatimonadales bacterium
CGAGCGAGGATCTGCTCGAGCTCGTCGGGGCGCGTCTCCTCGAAGGTCTCGAGCACGGCGCCCGTGGCGGGATTGATGGATTGGAACAAGGGCATCGACGGTGATGGCGTGGCAAACGTTCCGAGAACGTAAACCGCCCGGTGATGTCGGTCACGTGGGGTGCCGTGTCAGCGCGCGGCGGGTTGCGTTGCCCTGCGAGGCGACACGGACCCTGCGATGCGCGCCGGTTGCCGCCTATCCCCTTCGCGCACCTAGAGTTGTCGCCCGAGGCCAGGGCGGGCACGTCCTTTGCGTTCTTCGCCGCCGAGCGCCGCGACGCGCGGCCGAGGAGGCAGGTCGAATGTCACTTGCGTGGATGCCTGGGACACCCGAGGACGACGAACTCGAGCGCCTATTCGCGACCGACCGCGAGGCGTGGCGCGGCGACGTCCACTGCTCCGACGACGCCTGGCAGGGCGCCGCGGGGAGCGAGACCGAGAGCGCGGCGGAGGAAGCTTGGCGCGGCGGCGAGCACTTGGCGGAGTGGCCCGAAGGCTCGGCCGGACCCGAGTACTGGATGTACAAGCGCGCGGCTGAGGGATAGTGACCGAGCGGTTCACCCTGGGGCGCGACGCCTAAGGAGACCGACCGCCGGCCCACCGACATGGCTCACGCGACGGGCCCGATCTCACCATCGAGATCGGGCCCGCGCTGTTTCCGGCGCGCTTGCAAGGCCCCGCGGTGCGCGATATGCTGGCTCCCGATTTCGCCCCTAGTAGCACTTCTACACCAGTCCTCGCGCCCCCGCACCGGAGCCGACCATGTCGCGTCCGAGCGTCTCTCGTCGCCCCTCGGTCCCTGAGATCTTCCCGCTCCTCGTCCTGCGCCAGCACCGCATTCGAGCCGTGCTGGGCCTGCTGTGGTGGGGCTTCGCCGTGCCGGCGACGGTGACGGCTCAACGGGCGAAGCCGCCCGCGGCTCGCACCGATACCGCCGAGCAGGCCGCCGCGGCCGGAGACCCGGCGCTGCGGGCGTTGCACTGGCGGCTCGTGGGCCCGTTCCGGGGCGGCCGCGCCGTCGCGGTCGCGGGCGACCCCACGCGGCCCCTCGTCTTCTACTTTGGCGCCGTGGACGGCGGGGTGTGGAAGACCACCAACGCGGGGCAGACGTGGACCAACATCACCGACGGCCGCGCGCCGATCGCGTCGGTCGGCGCGATCGCGGTGGCGCCGTCCGACCCCAACGTTTTGTACGTGGGCGCGGGGGAGGCCGATTGGCGCGAGGACTTGACGTATGGCGACGGCATGTGGCGCTCGACCGACGGCGGGGCGACGTGGCGTTCCGCGGGCCTGGCCGACACGCGCCACATCGCGGCCGTGCGGGTGGATCCGTCGAATCCCGAGGTGGTGTACGTGGCCGCGATGGGGCATGCCTTCGGCCCCAACCTCCTGCGCGGGGTGTTCCGGACGTCCGATGGGGGCAAGACCTGGATCAAGGTCCTGTACGCGGACGACTCGACCGGGGCGATCGACTTGGCCCTTGATCCGTCGAACCCGCGCGTGCTGTACGCCGCGCTGTGGAAGAGTCAACGGTTCCCCTGGGGCTTCGCGGCCGGGGGCGGCCGCAGCGGGTTGTGGAAGAGCGTCGACGGCGGCGACACCTGGACCGACATCACGGCGAGCCGCGGGCTGCCACCGCGCCCCCTCGGCCGGATCGGGATCGCCGTCTCCCCCGCCAACGCTTCGCGGGTCTGGGCGAGTGTGGAAGCGCGCGATTCGGCGGGCGGCATCTTCCGCTCGGACGACGGCGGCGCGAGTTGGGAGCGAGTGAATGCCGAGCAGAAATTCATGGTCCGGCCGTGGTACTTCTCCTCCGTCGCCGCCGATCCGGCCGACGAGAACGCGCTCTACGTCCTCAACCTCGCCACGTGGCGGTCGGTGGACGCCGGGAAGACCTTCTCGCGCGTCCGCGTCCCGCACGGAGACTGCCACACGCTGTGGATCGATCCGAAGAACCCGCAGCGCCTGATCGAGGGGAACGACGGTGGCGCGACGGTGTCGCTCGACGGCGGGGCCTCGTGGTCCTCCGTGGACAACCAGCCCACGGCGCAGTTCTATCACGTCACGACCGACGACCAGGTCCCCTATCGGATCTACGGCGCGCAGCAGGATAACTCGACGGTCGCCATCGCGAGCCGGTCGGACGACGGCGCGATCGGGGTACGGGATTGGTATCCGGTGGGAGGGGGCGAGTCGGGCTACATCGCGCCCCAGCCGGGGGACCCGAACATCGTGTTCGCGGGCACGTACATGGGAACGCTCACCCGCTATGACCACCGGACTCGCCAGGAGCGCGACGTGTCGGTGTGGCTCAACAACTACGACGGGTATCCCGCGGCGGACGTGCCGTACCGGTTCCAGTGGACGTTCCCGATCGTGTTCTCGCCCCACGACCGCAACACCCTCTACGTCACGGCGCAGCGCGTCTTCAAGACCACGGACGGCGGCTCGAGCTGGCGGCCGATCAGTCCCGATCTCACCGTCCACGACCCGGCCACGCTCGGACCCGTGGGCGGCCCCATCACCCGCGACATGACCGGCACGGAGTGGTATGCCACGGTGTTCGCGTTCGCCGAGTCTCCGATGAAGGCCGGGGTGCTGTGGGCGGGCTCGGATGACGGGTTGGTCCACGTTTCCCAGGACAGCGGGACCAGCTGGGCGGACCGCACGCCCAAGGGCCTCGGCCGGTTCACGCGGATGAGCGTGCTCGAGCCCTCGCATTTCGACGCCGGTGTAGCCTATCTCGCCGCGAACCGGTACCAGCAGGACGACATCGCGCCCTATCTGTTCAAGACGGCGGACTACGGCCGGACGTGGACGAAGATCACGACCGGCCTTCCGGAGGGCGCGTACACCCGGGCCATCCGCGAGGACCCAGTACGGCGCGGGCTGTTGTTCGCCGGGACCGAGACGGGCATCTACGTGTCGTTCGACGACGGCGGCCGTTGGCAACCGTTACAGCTCAACCTGCCGCGCGCCTCGGTACGCGACATCACCGTGCACGGGGGCGATCTCGTCGTCGCGACGCACGGGCGCGCGTTCTGGGTGCTGGACGATATCTCGCCGCTCCGCCAGCTCGGCGCGGGCCTCCGCGGCGAGCCCGTCCACCTCTTCACCCCCGACCCGGCGGTCCGCTTCCAGGGTCAGCGAAGCGAGCGCCCGCTCCCCGCGCGGGGCGCGAATCCACTCCCCGGGGCGGCGATTACGTATTGGCTCGACCGGCGGCCCGCGTCGGAGGTCACGCTCGCGTTCCTCGACAGCTCGGGCGCCGTGGTGCGGAGCTTCACGGGGAAGGCCGACTCGAGCGTAAAGGTGGACAGCGCGACGTACGTCCCGAGCGACTCGGCGGTGCCGGCCCACCCGGGGACCAACCGCTTCGTGTGGAACCTGCGGGCGACGGACGCCAAGAAGGCGAAGGACATCGTGGTCGACGAGGGAACCGTAGATGGCCCGCTCGTGCCGCCGGGCCGCTATAGCGTGAAACTCACCGTCGCCGGTCAAAGCTACACGCAGCCACTGCAAGTGGTGAACGACCCGCGCGTGGCTGCGTCGCGCGCCGATCTCCTGGCGCAGTACGCGCTCGCGCTCGCGATTCGCGAGCGCATCGACACGCTGGTGACGGCGGTCGAGCGTCTCGAGCAAGCGGAGCTCCAACTCGCGAGCTGGACCGAGTGGACCAAGCAGCGCCCCGAGGCGAGTCGGATCAAGGCGCAGGCCGACTCGGTCAAGAGCAGGCTTGAAGGGGTGCGCGGCCGCTTGAGCGAGCCGCACGCGCACGCGGACGAGTCCACCCTGCACTGGCAGATCCAGATCTACAACCAGCTCTTGTCCTTGAACGGGATGGTCCAAAGCGCGGACGCCGCACCGACCGCGCAGGAGCGGGCGGTATTTGCCGAGCTGTCGCAGCGACTCGACCGCGAGTTGGCGGCCTTGCGCGCCATCGAGACCAGCGATCTCACCGCCTTCAACCGCATGTTACACGACCTGAACGTGCCCGCCGTGGGGACGGTGGGAGAGAAACGCTGACCCACTCGGGGCGAGGCGCCGTCTTGGGCGGATCGGATCGAAGCGCCCGAGAGGGCGCGCTACACCCGAGGAGTGTAAGATGGACGCACGGGACGGAGCACATGCCGAGCGCTAGCGGAAGGGGGACTCGCTGAGCGGGTCGGGGTGTCGTCGTGAGCTGCGCGGCGCGTCGCAGCGCGCCAAGGGTCAAGCGGCGCGCGTCCTCCTCGGCGCCGCAGCGCTCGTCGGGGCCGGGGTGGTGGTCGGCCCCGCCGCCGCCCTCGCGCAGACCATCGCGGGGACCGTGCGGGCGTCGGGCGCGCCGGTCGTCGGCGCCACGGTGCGCCTGCTCGAGCTCGACCGCACCGTGCGCTCGGGCGCCCGAGGCCAGTTCGGATTCTCGGACGT
>DATLKW010000279.1:0-40941 GCA_035538175.1 Gemmatimonadales bacterium
AGTACGAGCTCCTCGTGGCGCTCCCGCGACGGTTCGGAGCCGCCCAGGCGCGGGCGTTGCGACGCGCGACGGGCGTGGAGCTCACGCGCATCGGCACGTGCGCGCGCGGCCGCGGCGTCGCGGTCACGGACCACGGCCGACCGATCGCTCCGCCCGCGGGCTTCGACCACTTCCCGACCCGATGATCCGCACCGTGTGGTTCTACACGGTGCTCGTGGGGTCGAGCGTCGTGCACGCCGTGGCGGTGCTCGCGGCGGCGCTCGTCGGCGTCAAACGACGGCCCGGGGGCGGCGACATCTACGACTGGGGCACGAGCGACTGGGCGCGCGACATCCTCCGCGCGGCGGGCACCCCCGTGACGCTCCGCGGCCGCGAGCACGTGCCCCCGGGACCCGTGGTGTACGCCTCGAATCACTCGTCCATGTTCGACATCTGGGCGCTCGCGGCCACCCTCCCGGGCTCGGTCCGCTTCGTCGCAAAGCAGGAGCTCACGCGCGTGCCCCTCGTGGGCCGCGCGATGCTCGCCGCCGGTCACGTGGCGATCGACCGCGCCCACCCGGCGCGCGCCCTCGAGGCGTATGCGCGCGCGGCGGCCGTGATCAAGAGCGGGCTGTCGGCGATCGTGTTCCCCGAGGGCACGCGCAGTCGGACGGGCGAGCTCTTGGCGTTCAAGAACGCGCCCTTCGGCCTGGCGATCGCGGCCGGGGTGCCCGTCGTGCCGGTCTACGTTCGCAATACGTTCGCCATCATGCCCAAGGGCCGCGTCCTCTTGCGGCCGCAACCGATCCACATCGAGCTCGGCGCCCCGCTCGCCACCGCGGGACTGACCGTGGACCGGCGCCAGGAGCTGCGCGACCGCGTCCGCGCTGCCATCGTCGCGCTCAAGGCGCGCGTTGACGCCAACGCCGCCGCCCGCTAGGGTAGGGGCCATCATGAGCACGATCATCGCGGTGCACGCGCGGGAAATCCTCGACAGCCGGGGCAACCCTACCGTCGAAGCCGATGTCACGCTGTCGAGCGGCGCCGCCGGCCGGGCCGCGGTCCCGAGCGGGGCGTCCACCGGCGAACACGAGGCGGTGGAGCTGCGCGACGGCGACCCGAAACGCTTCGGGGGCAAGGGCGTGCTCGAGGCCGTGAAGAACGTGAACGAAGTCATCGCGCCACGGCTCGAAGGGATGACGGCCGAAGACCAGATCACCGTCGACTACGCGATGCTCGACTTGGACAGCACGCCCAACAAGAGCCACCTCGGCGCCAACGCGATCCTGGCCGTCTCGCTCGCCGTGGCGCGCGCGGCGGCCCAGGACGCGAGCCTCACCCTGTACCGCTACCTCGGCGGGCCGGTCCGCAACGTCCTCCCCGTGCCGATGATGAACATCCTGAACGGCGGGGCGCACGCCGCCAACAACGTGGACTTCCAGGAGTTCATGATCGTGCCGATCGGCGCCGAGAACTTCGCGGACGGCCTGCGCGCAGGCGTCGAGGTGTTCCACAGCTTGAAGAAGGTGCTCACCAAGCGCGGCCTCTCCACCGCCGTGGGCGACGAAGGGGGGTTCGCGCCCAACCTGCCCACCGACGAAGCGGCCCTCGAAGCGGTCATCGCGGCGATCGAGGCCGCGGGCCTCGAGCCGGGCAAGGACATGGCCATCGCCCTCGACGCGGCGGCCTCCGAGCTGTACCAGGACGGCGCCTACGTGTTCAAGAAGAGCGGGGCGGGGACGAAGTCGGCCGCCGAGATGGTGGCCCTCTACAAGGACTGGATCGATCGCTACCCGATCGTCTCGATCGAAGACGGTCTCGCCGAGGACGACTGGGCCGGGTGGGCAAAGCTCACTGAGGCGTTGTCGAATCGGATTCAGCTCGTCGGGGACGACCTCTTCGTCACCAACGTCGAGCGGCTCGACCGCGGCATCGAGGAAGGCGTCGCGAACGCCATCCTCATCAAGTTGAACCAGATCGGGACCCTCACCGAGACCCTGCAATGCGTCGAGCATGCGCGCGCCAACGGCTACGGCGCCATCATCTCGCATCGCTCCGGCGAAACCGAGGACACGTTCATCGCGGATCTCGCCGTGGCGACGGGCGTCGGTCAGATCAAGACGGGGAGCGCGTCGCGCACCGACCGCATCGCGAAGTACAACCAGCTGCTCCGCATCGCCGAGGAGCTGGGCGACGCCGCCTACTACCCCGGCCGCCACCTGTACGGGCTGTGACCCGGGCCCGCATGATCGGCGTGGTAGCCGGCGTCGTGCTCGCCGGCGTCGCGTTCCAGGGGGGCGAGTACAGCACGCTCGATTGGCTCAAGCTGCGCCGCCAACGCGTGCAAGAGCACGAGGCGGTGCGCGAACTCGAGCACGCCCTCGACTCGCTGCGGCGCCTTGCCCAGGGCCTCGAGACCGATCCGGCCGCACAGGAACGCGCGGCGCGCGAGCAGTTCGGCATGATCCGCCGGGGCGAGCTCCTCTACCGCCTGGTGCCACAGCTCGAAGGCCCAAGCGCGGCCCGGACGCCGCGCTGAGCAGTCAGCCCACGATCCGGGGGAGGCCTCCCCCAAGCGCGAGCCCGCGAGTTGACCGGGGGAGGGCCCGTCGGTAAGCTCCCCCGTGCTGAGTTGGGGCAGGGTAGCTCAGGTGGTTAGAGCACGGCACTCATAATGCCGGGGTCGCGGGTTCGAGTCCCGCCCCTGCTATTGCACACCGCGCTGGACGCGGCACCCGACGTGCCCGCGAGCATCGTTGCTCCGTTTTCCCTGACACCGTTGAACCTGCCTGAATGACGCCGCGCCCTCCGCGGGGGACCGGTCACCCCGACCCATTCGCGCACCGGCGTGGCCGTTGATCTGAGGTTGACGTCCGAAGGGAGGGCGACACATTTCCGCATGGTGCGTCACACCGCCGCCCGTCTCACCCTGCTGCTTAGCTTCGGGAGCCTCTTCGCTCCTACATGGGGCTCGCGTGCCTGCGCGCAAAGTCCCGTGGTCGTGCGCGGTGCCGTCTATGACAGCTTGATCAGCAACGCGCCACTCTCGGGTGCTGAGGTCTGGGTTGAAGGCACTACTACGACTGCTCGCACCGATGCCGCCGGGCGGTTCGAGCTGCCCGCCCTGCCGGTGGGCCGCTACCGGCTGACGTTTTACCACCCCATCCTCGACTCTACCGGCCTGTCCGCGCCGCCCACACAGGTCGATGTCGCCGCCGGGCTACCCGCAGACGTCCTGCTTGCGACCCCCGGCCCCGAGGCCGCGCACCGCACGCTCTGTCCCCACGATCCCTGGCGGGCCGCGGGCGCGATCCTGGCGCTCGTGCGCGATGCCACGGATGGGAAGGCCCTCGGCGATGTACAGGTCACGGCGGAGTGGACCGTGTACGTCGTCGGGCAGGCGGCCGTCCGCGGGGAGCCCCGCGTCACCGTCGGCCACACAGACGCGTCTGGCCGCGTGCTGCTGTGCAATGTACCCACCGACGTCGAAGTGGTCCTCCACGGCCGGACCGGCGTGGGCCCCCTCGGGTCGGTGCTGGTGGACCTCCACGGACGCGCGTTTCGTCACGCCCACCTCCATCTGGCTCCTGCTCTCGCCTCCGGCCGGGTCACGGGGGTCGTGCGGACCCGCAACGGTGATGGGGTACCGGGGGCGAACGTCGTCGCTATCGGAACAAACAGTCGCGCCGTAACCGACGAGCGCGGCGGGTTCACGCTCCCAGAGGTCGCGGCAGGCTCGCGCATCATCGAAGCCAGCGCCATCGGCTATCCGCCGACGCGCGCGCAGATCGAGATCCCGCCTCAGGGCACCGAGCACGTGGACCTCATGGTGGGCGATTCGATCGCCTTCCTTGACCCCGTGACTGTGTCGGCGCGCTACGAGCCATACTTGACGCGCGTCGGCTTTAGCCTGCGCCGCCGGACGGCCGTGGGGCACTTCCTCGACACCACGGACGTCCAGCGGGCCGGGGCGGTGCGATTCGAAGAGGTGTTCCGCATGGTCCCGGGGGTGCGGCTCAGGCCGAGCGGGTCGGGCTACTTAGTGGAGTTGCAGCGCGGTGAGGGGCAGATCACCAACCCGGTGCTCTCTAACTACTGCGCTCCCTTGTACTTCATTGATGGTGTGTACTACCGCCTCCCGCCCATGCAAACGCCATCAGTGGACGTCGCACCCGAGGAGGTCCTCGCGATCGAGGTCTACTCGAACCTCACCAACGCCCCTCCCCAATACCAGCGCCTGGACAGTGGCTGCGGCGTGATCCTCATCTGGACGAAGCGAGGAGTTCCGAAGACGCGTCGCTAGTGGTTGCGCCCCGGGTGCATTGGTGCCATGTTCTCCGCCCCAGGCAAGCCGACATGCGTGAGACTCGCCGTCCACATGTCTCTGCTCCCGAGGCGTCGGTCGCGCCCGGGAGTGGTTGGTGTACGCGCCGCGAGCGCCAGCGCGTCGGAACCTGCCGCTCATCTCCTCCAGCACCATCCCGCAGCATCCATTCGCAGAAAACTCACGAGGGAGGCGGACCATGAGAGGACTGGTATTGTCCGCGGCTGCGCTTCTTGCGCTCTTCCATTCTCCAGCCCGGGCGCTGGCCCAAGGCCGTGTGGTGACAGGGCACGTCACCCGAGAGGTCGCCGGGGTGCCGATTGCCGGCGCCACGGTCAGCGAGATCGGGGGCACCGGCGTCGCCCAATCGGGACCGGACGGCACCTTCCGCATCACGGCGGCGGCGGGCGAGGTGCGCCTGCAGATCCGCGCCATCGGCTACGGACGGAAAGTGGTCGTCGTCGGTCCGGGCGAGACAGACGTCACCGTGGCGCTCGCGGAGGACCCGTTCAAACTCGAAGCGGTCGTGATCACGGGCCAAGCAACGACCCTCGAGCGTCGGAACGCCACCACCGCAACGGTGAAGGTGAACGGCGATGAGGCGAACAACGCTCCCGCGCAGTCGGTCGAGCAGGCGCTTCAGGGCAAGGTGGCCGGCGCGGTCATCTCGATGAACAGCGGCGCCCCCGGTGGCGGTGCACAAATCCAGATCCGGGGGATCACGTCGATTTTGGGGAACGGCGCGCCGCTCTTCGTCGTCGATGGCGTGATCATCACGAACGACGCCATCTCCGTTGGCGCAAACACTATTACGGCCGCGGGGGACAACACGACGCCGGGGGGCATCGGCAGCAATCAGGACGCCCTGGTCAACCGGCTCGCGGACTTGAATCCGGACGAGATCGAATCGTACGAGGTGCTCAAGTCCTCGGCGGCAACCGCGATGTACGGCTCGCGGGCGACCAACGGCGTGATCATCATCCGGACCAAGCGGGGAGCGCCCGGCGCGGCGCCGCAGTTCAACCTCACAAGCCGAGTTGGGGAGAGCAAGCCTTACCGCCTGCTCGGCACGCGACAGTTCAGCACCGTTACGGAAGTGGCCAACCTCCCCTATGGGAATGGAGGTGGGGGAGCGGTCGCGGTGATGAACACGCTGTACCCGAACGGCCAGATCCCGTTCACCCGCGATTACGAGCAGGAGTTCTACAACAACAGCGCGCCGCCTTACGAAGTCACGGGCAACTTCAGCGGCGGCACCGAGCGGACCCAGTACTTCGTGAACCTCACGGCGCGCGACGAGGTCGGTACGGCGCCGAGCACCGGAGCCCGGCTCTACGCCTTCCGGAGCAACGTCGACCAATCCTTCCTCGACGGGAAGGTGAAGGTCAACATGGGGTTCAACGTCACCCGCAACAGCTTGAACCGCGGCCTCTCGAACAACGACAACACCAACACATCGCCGATCTACGACTTCGCCTATACCCCCGGCGTCATCAACCTGGATTCGGTCGACGCGACCGGGACGTACGTCCGCAACCCGTTCAACGGCGGCGGGAACAGCGTGTCGAACCCGTTCGAGACGTTCCATTACCTGACCCTCAACGAGCTCGCGTTCCGCCAGATCGGCAACCTCAACGCGACCTGGTCTGCACTAAACGCCGGGCAGCACCAGTTGTCGCTGACGGTGACCGCCGGCTTCGACCGGGCCCAAGTCTCGGGCAATCTCTACTCCCCCCCATTCGTCCAGTACGAGGGGGGCTCCGACGGGTTCCTGGGACGGACGGTGCGCACGGAAGGCAACATCTTCAACTACAACCTGCAGTTCATCGGCGCCTGGGCCTATCAGCCCACGAGCACGATCTCGCTCACGACGACGGGCGGCTTCGACTACGAGACGCAGTACGACCGGGTGATTCGGACTCGCGCCCGCGGCCTCTTGCCCGGCGTGCTGACGACCAACAGCGGCACAATACTCGACGCCGCGGACAACGTGCTGGGAGACTTCCGCGACATTGCGCTCCTGGCGAACGAGCAGATGGTGGCGCTCAACGAGCGGCTGGCTGTCACCGGAGGAGTGCGCGCCGACCGCTCCAGTGCCAATGGTGATCGGCACAAGTACTACCTCTTCCCACGTGCGTCGGCCTCCTACCGGTTCCCCGATCTGGGCGAACTCGTGAATGAAGTCAAACTCCGCGCCGGCTGGGGACGGACCGGCAACCGGCCGCGCTACGGGGACCGTGACGTGGTCCTGAACGCGGGCTCCACGATCAGCGGCACGCCGACCCTGGTGCAGGCCACCGTAGCAGGCAACCCAAACGTCAAGCCCGAAACGCTCACCGAGATCGAGGGGGGCGCCGACGTCTCCTTCGTGAACCGACGCCTCGAATTCGAAGGCACCGCCTACAGCCGACGGATCACCGACCTCTTGCTCCAACCGGCTACGATTCCCTCCGGCGGGATCGGGGCCTTCATCGTGAACGGTGGCGAGTTGTCGAACGTCGGCTTCGAGGCGGCGTTGAACGCGGTCGCCGTGCAACAACGGGACCTTGAGTTGAATCTGCGGGCGACCTTCACCAAGAACAAGCAAGAGATCAAGAGCTTGCCGGCCACCGTGTCTCGCTTCCCGGCACCGGGCTCGTTCGGCTCTGCGTACGGACGCAATTACATCACCCCCGGTGGGCGCACGACCTGGATCTGGGGGAACGTGCCGCTCGACAGCGCGGGGAACTACCTCCCGATCGGTACCCGGGTCACGAATCGCGCTGCTATTAGCGCCACGCGAGACACGGTCGCGGGAGATGCGAATCCGGACTTCGTGATGGCCTTTTCGAGTTCGCTCCGGTGGAAACGACTCACGTTCGCCGCGACGGTAGATTGGCGAAAGGGCGGCGCCGTGGCCGATATGACCCGCAATCTGCACGACGAGGGTGGGACGTCGCGGGATTACGACAGCCCCATCAACCAGTCGACCATGGGGGATGGCTGGGCTCTCAACGTACCCGCGACGTACACCCTTCCAAATGGCGTCACCTATCCCTACACCGAAGGGGCGTACCGCTACCGCGCATGGGGGGGCGGCCGGGACGTGCGCGCCTACATCGAGAGCGGAACGTATGTCCGGGTGCGAGACATCTCGCTGAGCTACCAGGCTCCCGACACGTGGCTTCAGACCATTGGGGCTCGGTCGCTCCGCTTCTCGTTCCAGGCCCGTAACCCGTTCGTGTTCACGAACTACTGGAGCTTCGACCCCGAATACAACAACTTCGGCGCCACGAACCTGAACCGGTTCATCGACTTGGCGCCGTATCCCTCGGCCCGGCAGTTCTACCTGTCGGTGGACGTGGGTTGGTGAGGCCCTATGCGACCCGACCTGACCGCACCCCAACCCACGCCGCTCGAGAGGAGCCCGACCATGTGCCGTCGTATTGCAATGCTCGGGGCCGCGGCCGCCGTCACGCTGAGCGCCTGCAGCCTCGATCTGACGAACCCTAACCAGCCCACCGTGACGAGCGCCCTCACGAACCCTCGAGCCGCGACGAGCCTGATGATCGCCGGCGTCCTCGCCACGTATCGGGACCTCCGCGCCGCCCAGATCCGCGCGTTCGGCAGTTTCGGCCGCGAGACGTATTTCATGTTCCTCACCGACGGCCGGTTCATCACCGGCCCCTACCGCGACTGGGCACTGAACACCTCCTTCGAGGCGGGCACCCAATGGGGAGGCGTCGCCCCCACCCGGTACGGCAACTACCGAAACGCCCGCGCAGCGATGCAAGTCATCAATAATGCGCCCAACTGCCCGACACCCTGTCCGAACCCGGTGCTGTTCACGGCCGCCGAGAAGGCGGGGGCGTTAGGGGTGCTGAAAACGTCTATCGCCCTGGACATGCTGCACGTGATCGAGGCGCGGGGCGCGATCGGCGCCGTGGTCGACATGACGGACGACATCAACGCGGCCCTCCCGTTCGTGAGCGAGGACTCGGTCTACAAGTGGATCTCGGCAATGCTGGACGACGCGAACACGAACCTCATCGCGGCCGGCACCACCCCGTTCTACTTCCCGATGCACGACGGGTTCGGCGCGTTCGGCGTGACGGCCAATACGCCGGCGGGCTTCAACCAGTTCAACCGCGCCCTCAAGGCGCGGGTCGAAGTCAAACGCGGGTCGCTCGGCTGCGGCGCCCCCTGCTACACCACGGCGCTCACGGCGCTCGGAGGGACGTGGATCGCCAATCTCACAAGTGCCAATCGCGACAACGGCGTGTACGTGGTCTACTCCACCGCAGCGGGCGACGCGCTCAACACGATCGCGTGGGGAAACACGACCGACCCGCACGTGCACCCGAGCATCGACTCCATCACGGGGGTCGCCACGGACAGCCGCTACCGCCGCAAGGTGGCCATCGTCGGCAATGCGGTGTGCGACACGACGGCCGCAACGAGAACGGAGTCCGGGGTCACCTCGACGCATCGGCCATGCACGTATCCCTCGAACGTCTCCCCGATCCCGATCATCCGGAACGAGGAGCTGATCTTGCTCCGCGCCGAGGCGGAATGGTTCACGGGGAACACGGTCGGGGGGACGGCGGATCTGGCCTTGGTGCGAGACTCATCAGGGTCCGCGGGCGGCGGCGTAGCCGCGGTCAAGTTCGCCGCCCCAACCACCGCCGACCAGTTCACACAGGAGCTGCTGTTGCAGCGGACCCTGTCGCTCTACCAGGAAGCCCAACGCTGGGTCGACTACCGCCGGCTCGGGCATCTCGCGGACCTCGGCACCTTGTCGCAGGACGTCACCGCGGGCTTCACCGTCGCCCCCTACAGCGTGCTCCCGCTCCAGGAATGCCTCGCCCGGGCCCGCGTCGGCAACCCCGGCGGCATCCCGCGGAGCTGCCCAGGCGGGCCTCCATGAGCTAGGCGCAGCGGCCCCGCGTCACGCGGGGGTCGAGGCGGATGCTGAAACGCCGGCGGCGGGGCCAGATCCCGTCCGCCGGCGGTTTCGTTTCGGCCCGCTACACTCGGAAGAGGTAGCTGAGCTTCACGAAGAACCCATCGCTCGTGCGGTACAGCCCACGAAACGCGAGCGCGTCGGGCTCTGTCAGGCTGTTACCGTACCCGGCGTAAATCAGCGTGCCCGGCGTCGGGTGGTAGGAAACGAGCCAGTCCACCCGCACCAGGTTAGTCGTCTGCGCGAGCGCGCGATGGAATACCCGTGTAGCGGGATCCCGAATCACGATCGGATCGTTCGTGCGCGAGTCATCGCGCAACGAATCCTGCCACTGCGAATCGTATTGCCCGACGAGGCGCACGAAGACCGGTCGCGAGACCTGATACTCGACCTTCAGGCGCGGGATGCGCCGCAGCCCGACGATGCTCCCGTCGGTCTTGCGCCAATACTCCTGATGGTTGTAGCTCGCCGACACCCGCAGTTGCTCCGTGGGCCGCCAGTCGGCGCTCGCCTGCACGATCAGGATCCGCGCCGGCGCCCACTCGAAAAAGTTCTCGTCCTGGATCGCGGGCAGGATGAGCGCGGTGCCCGAGAAGTGCTTGAACTGGGGCGTCGTCACCGTAACCGCCAAGTCCAAGTTGTGGATGTGCGGCGTCCCGACGAAGGGCACTGTGTCGGTCCTCCCGGCCACGATGTGGAGCAGCGCGTAATTCGCGTACAACGCCGAGTCGTACCCGAACGACTCGATGAAGACACCGGTGGCAATGGTCCAGCCGCCCCGCAATACGCCCGTGGCGTTCACGTGAAGCTCCCGATCCTGGGCGGCACGACCGGCCGTGAAATCGTCGTAGCGCCACCGACCGTACAGGAAGAGATCCGGCGTCCAGTTCTCGAGCGCCGAGCCCGGCCGACCATACAGCGTGAGCTGATGGTCGAGCACCGCGGTCACAACGCCCGCTCGGGAAATGAAGCCGCTCTGCGTCACGAAATCTTGGTGAATGCCCGTGATCCCGTAGTGCAGCCCGACGCTTCGACCCGTGCGATCAAGCATCGCCCGCCACAAGGGCCCGCTCTTCACGACACCGCTCGACCGGGTGTAGCTCTCCGCGGCCTGCAGTCCCAGGGCATACGTCGGCCCGAGGACCAGCCGGGCGTCGGCTCCCGCCACGCGGTTGTCGTCCGGACCCTCGATCCGATCGGTATAGACCATTCCCACGGTCGACTGCCCCACGACATCGCGGCGCACTCGCAGAATCGTAAAGACCGGGTGGTCGAGCCCGGTGGCGGAGGCGCTCGGGTCGTCCACGGCGGCGAGCGCGCCCACGTTCGTTCCGGAGACCTTGCCGGTGAGCTTGAGCGCTGCGACCGGCTGCAGGAGGCGCCGAGTGTAGACAAGAGTGTTAGGCGTGTCGAACTGCTCGATCCCCTCTAAGAAGAACGGCCGCTTCTCGGGGAAAAACAGCGCCGAGCGCGGGTCAAACTGCAGCTGACTCGCATCGGCCTCGACTTGCGAGAAGTCGGGGTTGGCCGTGCCCGTGAGGGTGAGATTGTTCGTCACGCCCCAGCGGACGTTCCCGCCCACAGCCGGCCCCGAGCCGACGTAGCGCCAGGCCCCGGTCGAGGCAGGGGCGCCGTCCGCCTTGCCCGTCACCTCGGGATTCACGTCGAGCACCAGCCCACGCCGCAGCTCGGTGAGGCCCACGAGCGTCCCCGCTTGGCCGAGAAACGACGGGGCAGCCCGCCGCGCTGGCGTCCAGGTGTCCTGGTGGCCCGAATGTTGGACGTGGCGAATCACGTTGATCCCCCAGTCCTGGGCAGGGGCTGGCTGATAGCGCAAGCTCTTGAAGGGAATGCGGATCTCCACCTCGTACCCGTAAGCCGTGACGCGCCCCTTCGATTGAAACACGAAGTCGGGCGAGAGGTCGACCGTGTCGCGAACGGTGACGCCGAACCCGGTGGCCCCCGAGAGGGTGCCTTCGTTCAAGACGCCGTCCGCCTGCACGCCGAGGGGGTTCACACCGAAGACCAGCGCCTGCCGGTGGTCGTCGAATGTGTCGAGCAGGATCTGGACATAATCGTCCGCCGCGATCTTGTCGCGGTCTGCGAGCGTTGCGTGGACGGCGCCGTGCGGCTCGAAGGCCCGGATGCCGAAGTAGATCGCCGTGCTCGAGTACCACACGAGCACCTCAGTCGAGTCCTCCGCGGGCCGGCCGTCCACGGGAGCGTATTCGGAGAACCCCGTCAACCGTGCGGCTATGCCCCACGCGGGCTCGTCGAGCGCCCCGTCCACCGCGATCGAGGCCTCGAGCCGGGGCACGACGACCTTGAGCTGCCCCGCGCGCCCCGAGTACGCCGCGGGCGGGTCCGCGCTCGCCTGCAGGAGCGCGAGGCCGAGAACGACCGCGGGCGGGCTCACCGGCGGTGCTCGAGCCCGCGCCAGATCACCGGGCGGACGTCGCGAGATCGTTCAGCCGCAAACCCCTGGGCGGCGTGCAGCAGCGCCTCGTATTCGGCCCGCCACGCCGCCGGCATGTTGGTCCGAAAATATGCGGCGGTCATCACGCGGCCCGTCGGCGCCTGGGCGGCCCCATGGCCCACTGCCACCACATCCCCCAGGAAGCAGGTCGAGCTCCCAGTGTCCATGACGTTCGCGACGCGACACTCGAAATGCGCGTAGCAGTCGTCGAGCACCGGCACCCCCAGCGTGCCGAGGCGGTGGGGAAGGTCGGCGAGCTTGTCGCGCCCACGGCCGCTCACAAACCCGAGGCGATGCACCAACTCGAATTGCTCCTCGCGCAACAGGTGCAGGACGAAGTGCCCGGTATCGAAGATCAGGTCATGACTGAAGTTGAACTTGTGGATGTAGACCGACACCCGCGGCACCGACGGGGCGATGGAGGCGCGCACGGCGCTGTCGGCAATCATGCCGTTGTGCTTCGTGTCCCGGGCGCTCGTGATCGCGACCACGGGCGAGGTCAGGTGGCGGAGCAGCTGGTAGACGTCCGCGGGGGCAAGCGGAACCATGGCCCCTATTCTCAGCCTCCCACGGGCCCCCGGCAAGCCGCGGTGCGCACCGCGCTCGTATCCATCTTATACTTCGGCATGAGCGCGCTGCTCGATCGCTTCCGCGATCACGTTACCGGCCGACGCCTCTTCCCCGTTCCGGGGAAGGCCGTGGTCGCCGTCTCGGGGGGACCAGACTCGGTGGCGCTCCTGGACCTCCTCGACGAGCTGGCGGACGATCTCGGCGTTCCGCTCATCGTCGCGCACGCGGATCACGGGATCCAAGCGGAGAGCGCCGCCGTCGGCCAGGCGGTGGCGGCGCTCGCCCGCCGGTTCGGACGGCCATTCGAGCTCGGGGCCCTCGGGCTCGGGCCTGAAGCGTCGGAGACCGCCGCGCGCCGCGCGCGCTATGCCTGGTTCCAGGACATCAAGGCGCGGCACCAGGCGCGCTACCTCGTCACCGCCCACCATCGGGACGACCAGGTCGAAACGATCCTCTTGCGCCTCTTGCGGGGGAGCGCGCCAGCGGGACTCGCCGGCATGCCGGCGCGCGGGCGTGGTGGGCTCGTCCGACCGCTGCTCCCCTTCACCCGCGACGAGCTCGCGGCGCACGCCGCCGCCCGCGCGCTTCCCGTGCACCAAGATCCGGCGAACCGGGACCCGAGACATCTGCGCAGCTGGGTGCGGACGACGCTCCTGCCGGTCATCGAGACGCGGCTCGGAGCCCAGGCCCGCGACGACATCGTCCGGGCCGGTCGGGCGGCGGCGCTCGAACGCCGCGCGTGGGACCGGGCTCTCACCGAGCTCCCGGCGCTCGACCTTCGCCTCGACACCCACGGCTTCCACGTTGCCCGCGCTGAGCTCGAACGCTATGATGACGCCCTGGCCGTCGCCGTGGTGCGCGCGGCGGCGCGGCGCACAGGTCTCGTACTCGGCCTGCGCCGCGCCCGCCAGGTGATCGGGCTCCTCGGGCGACCGTCCGGACGGCACCTGTCGCTCGGTGGAGGGTGGGAGGCGGAGGTCGCGTTCGACCGGCTGCGCGTCGGGCGCACGACGGGGTGCGCCGCCGAGGCGGTCGTCGCGACTGCCGAGAACGGTAGTGCGCTGTTCGGCGCCTACCAGGTGCAATGGGCGCCCGATGCCGCGCCGACCCGGTTCGGCCGCGCCGACTGGACCACGTGGATCGCCCTCGGCGATTGGGAGGTCCGCACCGCCCGCCCCGGCGATCGGCTCGTCCCCCTCGGCGGGGCAGGGCACCGGCCGGTGCGGCGACTCCTGATGGAAGCAAGGGTGCCCCGCGGCGATCGGGCGACCTATCCGGTGGTCGCGCGCGGCGAAACCATTCTTTGGGTTCCCGGGATCTGCCGGAGCGCGGCCGAGCTCCCCCGACCAGGAACCCCGGCGGTGCGAGTCGATGTTACCAAGCGCGACGGGCTCAAAGCAGACGGGCGGGCGTGAGCTCAAGCAGATCGTCTTCGACCAGGAGACGATCGCGCGCCGCGTGCGGGAGCTCGGCCAAGCGATCACGGCCGCCTACCCTGAGGGCGAGCTCCTGGTCCTCGGTCTCCTCAAAGGAAGCTTTATCTTTCTAAGCGACCTTGTGCGCCGCATCGAGCGGCCGCTCCAGGTAGACTTCCTCGTCGCGGCAAGTTACGGCGCGGACACGATTTCGAGCGGCAACGTGCGGCTCTTGTACGATCCGGAAACCGAGCTCCGGGGTAAGCATATTCTGTTAGTAGAGGACATCGTGGATACAGGAAAGACGCTGAACCGGCTCGTGGCGCTGTTACGCGAGCGCGCGCCGAGGAGTCTTGAGATTTGTGCGCTACTGCATAAGCACGTGGCGGAGCATCTGGCGCTCGAGCCCGCGTTCGTCGGGTTCGATGCCCCGCCGGTATTCCTCGTGGGGTACGGACTGGACCACGCCGAGAATTTCCGCCACCTGCCCTACGTCGCGAGCTTGACCTAATGGCTAACCGCGTCCCCCCACCCCGTGAGTTCAGCTGGGCCCGCACGCTGCGGACGCTGTCGTTCTGGGCCCTCCTGATCGTCGGCGCGATCTTCCTCGTCCAGTTCGCCTCGAGCCGCCGGCAGGAGGCCGTGGAGCTCTCCTACACCCCGCAGTTCACCGAGCAGCTCGATAAGGGCAACATCGCGGCGGTGGAGATCACCGACCGCGTGCAGGTGAAGGGCGACTTCAAGAGCCCGGTGACCATCGGGCGGCACACGGCCGATCACTTCACCATGCTCCTCCCCTTCGAGTCGACGACCGACTGGGTGAGCACGTTGAAGCAGAAGGGCGTCGACGTGCGGGCGCGCGAGGAAAAGCAATCGTTCGGCGTGTTCTTATTCAGCTTCCTCCCGTACCTGTTCATCATCGGCCTCCTCATCTTCATGGTGCGCCAGATGCAGCAGGGCGGGAACCGTGCCTTCGCGTTCGGGAAGTCGAAGGCAAAGTTGCTCGCGGGGGACACGCCCAAGGTGACCTTCGCCGACGTGGCGGGCGCCGATGAGGCGAAGCAAGAGCTCGAAGAGATCATCGACTTCCTGAAGGATCCGCAGAAGTTCCAGCGGCTCGGCGGACGGCTCCCCAAGGGCGCGCTCCTCGTCGGCCCGCCGGGGACGGGCAAGACGCTCCTCGCCAAAGCCGTGGCGGGCGAAGCGGGCCGCCCCTTCTTCTCCATGTCGGGCTCGGACTTCGTCGAAATGTTCGTGGGCGTGGGGGCGTCGCGCGTGCGCGACCTGTTCGAACAGGGGAAGGCGCACGCGCCCTGCATCATCTTCATCGACGAGATCGACGCCGTGGGGCGGCACCGCGGCGCCGGGCTGGGCGGCGGCCACGACGAGCGCGAGCAGACGCTCAATCAGCTGCTCGTGGAGATGGACGGGTTCGAATCCAACGACGGCGTGATCCTCCTCGCCGCGACGAACCGCCCCGACATCCTCGACCCGGCGCTCCTGCGACCTGGGCGGTTCGATCGCCAGATCGTCGTCGACATGCCCGACGTGAAGGGCCGCGAACAGATCCTGCGCGTGCACACCCGCAAGATCCCGCTCGCGACGAACGCCAACCTCGAACGCATCGCCAAGGGGACGCCTGGGCTCTCGGGCGCCGAGCTCTCGAACGTCGTGAACGAGGCGGCGCTCCTCGCCGCCCGGCGCAACAAGGCGTTCGTCGACATGGCGGACCTCGAAGATGCCAAGGACAAGGTCATGCTCGGCCTCGAGCGCAAGAGCCTCGTCCTGACGGAAGAAGAGCGCAAACTCACGGCGTACCACGAGTCGGGTCACGCCCTCGTCGGCATGAACGTCCCCGGGATCGACCCGATCCATAAGGTCACGATCGTGCCGCGCGGGCGGGCCCTCGGTATCACCTTCTTCCTCCCTGAGAAGGATCGTCGCAACGTCACCAAGCAGTGGCTGCTCGGCCAGCTCGCCATGTCGTACGGGGGGCGCGTCGCCGAGGAGCTGGTCTTCGGCGCCGACAAGGTCACGACCGGCGCCTACTCGGACATCCAGCAGGCGACGGAAATGGCGCGCCGTATGGTGACGCAGTTCGGCATGAGCGACGTGGTCGGCCCGATTGCGGTCGGCGATCGCGAAGCCGAGATCTTCCTCGGCCGGGAAGTCGTGCAGCGCCGCGAAGTCTCCGAGCGCACGGCCGAACTCGTGGACACCGAGCTCAAGCGGCTGCTCGGCGAAGCCTACGAGCACGCCCGCGAGATCCTCACCAAGCACCGCACCCAGCTCGACCGTCTCGCCGCGGCGCTGCTCGAGCGCGAGACGCTCGATCGCGAGGAGGTCGACCTCGTGGTGGCGGGGAAGCCGCTGCCCGTGATCTTGCCGCCGCCGGCGCCCCCGACTGCCGCGCCCGCCGAGGGCGCGACACGCGACAAGGCCGCCGCGACCCGCGGTCCCGTCCTCGGCAACCCGCCCCCCGAGCCCGCTAAAGCGTGAAGCTCACCGCGCTCGCCGCGCACACGCCTGAGGCAGTGCGCGCGGCGCTCGCGGCCCGGGGGTGGGACACCGAGCCGGCGCGGTTCGCGGCGACCGGCGTGCAAGCCCTCACCCTGCTGCTCGACGAACTGACCGAGGCGGAGCGCGAGGCGCTCGTGCGCTGGGGCGCGAAGGCGGGCGCCGACGTGCTCACCGGCGAAGGCTGGGCCCTCGTGAGCGCGGCCGCGAGCCGCCTCGCCCCGCTCGTCCGGCCGGATCGCATGCCCCCCGAGCTCGCCACCTTCGCCCCCGAGCTCGCGCGCTTCCTCGCCGGCTACGCCGATCCCCCGCGGCGCTGGGACATCGCGCGCCGGACCCTCGAGCTCGATCATCCTGTGCTTATCGGGATCGTCAACGTCACGCCCGATTCGTTCTCGGACGGGGGACGCTTCACGACCGTCGACCGCGCGGTCGCGCAGGCCGAACACCTCGTGGCTGGAGGGTGCGAGCTCCTGGATGTCGGGGGGGAATCGACCCGACCGGGGTCGACGCTCGTGCCGGTCGCCGAGGAGATCGAGCGCGTGGTGCCGGTGATCGCCGAGCTCGCGCGGCGCGCGCTCGGGCCCGTCTCGGTCGACACGCGGAAGGCGGCGGTCGCCCGCGCCGCCCTCGCCGCGGGCGCCGCCGTGATCAACGACGTCTCGGGACTCGCGTTCGATCCCGAACTCGCCCCGCTCGTGGCCGCGAGCGGAGCCGGGGTGATCATCATGCACATGCGCGGGACGCCGGACACGATGGACGCCCGGGCGGTCTACAGCCACGTGGCGGCGGAGGTCGCGGCTGAGCTGGGCGGCGCCACGGCGCGCGCCGAAGCGGCGGGGGTGCCGCACGAGCGGATCGTCGTGGACCCGGGATTCGGGTTCGCCAAGACCCCGGAACAGAACTTCCGGCTCCTCGATGAACTGGCAAGCGTGGTCGGCGTGGGCTATCCTGTAGCGGTGGGGCCGTCGCGCAAGCGCTTCCTCGGGACCGCCACTGGGCGGCCCGTTGAGGACCGTGATCGCGCGACGGCCGTGGCGTGCGCGCTCGCGTGGGAGCGCGGCGCGCGCCTGTTCCGGGTCCACGACGCCGCGCTCGCGTGTGAAGCGCTGCGGGTCGCCGGCGCGACGATGAGGGTAGGGTGAACCTCGAAGCCTACCGGTTCCTGATTCCGCGGCTGTGGCCGGACGTGGTCGAGATCCTCCTCGTCGCGTTCGTCATCTACCGCTTCCTCCTGTTCCTCGTTGGGACGCGGGCGATGCAGATCGTCGTCGGCGTCATGATCCTGTCGATCGCCTACTTCGCCGCCTTGCTCGCGAAATTCACCGTGATCAGCGCGCTCCTCTCGTACGTGTTCACGTTCGGGGCGTTCGCGGCGGTCGTCGTGTTCCAGCCCGAACTCCGCAACGCCCTCGCGCGGCTCGGCCAGTCACGCTTCATGCGCCGCTTCTCGCAAAGCGAGCGCCAATCGGTCGCCGAGGAGATCGCCGAAGCGGTCGACCGCCTGTCGCGCGCCGGCACCGGCGCGATCATCGCCGTCGAAGGCGACATCGGGCTCGAGGAGTTCATCTCCTCGGGTGTGCCCATGGAAGCCAAAGTGTCGGCGGACCTCCTCACCACGATCTTCACCCCCTACTCCCCGCTCCACGACGGCGCCGTCCTCGTGCGCGGCGATCGCATCATCGGCGCCGGGTGTGTCCTGCCGCTCACGCAATTCAAAGTGGCCGACAAGTCGCTCGGCACGCGCCACCGCGCTGCGCTCGGGCTGTCCGAGGAGACGGACGCCACGGTGCTCGTCGTGTCGGAGGAAACTTCGACCATCTCCGTCGCGAGCCACGGGCTCCTGCACCGCCACCTGACCTCCGAGCAAGTGCGCGACCTCCTGTCCGGCGCGATCGCGCACCTCGAAGGCGGCGAACGAGTTAGCGCGGCGACGGGCTGACCCCCGATTGTTTCACTAAGCGCGCCGGACTAATTTCTGCGGTTATGAATTTTGGGGCCCTCCCCGAGCGCTTGGCCCTTGTGCGGGCCGAGATCGCTCGACGGCAGGCCGTCGCGGGCCGGACCGAGCCGGTCACCATCGTGGCGGTCACCAAGGGCTTCGGGCTGGACGCGGTCGAGGCGGCGCTCGCCGCTGGGCTCTCGGACCTGGGTGAGAACCGGGTGCAGGAGGCGCTCGTAAAGCTCGAGACGCCGGTCGGGCAGCGGGCGACGTGGCACTTGATCGGGCACCTGCAGCGCAACAAGGCGAAGCTCGTGGCCGGTCGCTTCGCGCTGGTGCATTCGCTCGACTCCGTGGCCCTGGCCGAGGAGCTCGACCGGCGCGCCGCGGCAGTGGGCCGACGCCAACGCGCGCTGCTGCAGGTGAATGTGGCCGCGGAACCGCAAAAGAGCGGCTGCACGCCGGCCGAAGCGCCGGCGCTGGCCCGCCGCGTGGCGGCGCTGCCGCACCTCGCACTCGAGGGGTTGATGACGATCGCACCGCTCACCGACGCCGAGGACGTGCAACGCCGCACGTTCGGCGCGTTGCGCGCGCTGCGCGACGCCTTGCAGGAGGAGGGAGTATGGCTGCCGACGCTCTCGATGGGGATGTCCGCCGACTACGGCACGGCGGTCGAGGAGGGGGCAACGGTGATCCGGCTGGGTACCGTGCTGTTCGGGCCGAGGGAGACGCCGACGCCGTGAGCGAGCCTGCCTTCCATCTCACTCCGCTCGATGTGCGCAAGCAGGAGTTCCGCCGCACGCTCCGGGGCTACGAGCCCACAGGCGTCGAAGACTTCCGCGGCCGCGTCGCCGACGAGCTCGAACGGATCCTGCGCGAGCGGGCCGTGCTCGAGGAGCGCCTGACGGCCCTCACGGACCAACTGCGGGTCTACCGCGACCGGGAGCGCGCTATGAACGAGGCACTCGTCGCCGCCCAGCAGCTGCGCGAGGAGACCCGCACGGGCGCAGAGCGCGAAGCCCAGGCGATCGTCCGCGAGGCGCAAGCCGAGGCCCAGCGGATCCTCGACGGGGCACGCGCGACCCAGCTCGACGTCGAGCGCCAGAGCGCCGACGTCCAGCGGCAATTCCACGCCTACGTCGCGGGCTTTCGCGCCCTCCTCGAGCGCCAGCTCGCCGAGCTGCGCGCCCTGGACGGCCAACAGGACGGATGATGACGGACGCGGTTCGCGCGGTCCAGGCGCGGACCACCCTCGTTCCGGACGTCGCCATCATCCTCGGCACGGGACTCGGGGGGCTCGCCGACCAGGTGACGCTCGACACCCGCATTCCCTACGGGGAGATCCCGGGCTTCCCGCTCTCCACCGTCGAGAGCCACGCCGGTCACCTGCTCGTTGGCACGCTCGCCGGGCGACGGGTTATGGCGATGCAGGGGCGCTTCCATCGCTACGAGGGGTACTCCCTCGCCGAGATCGCCTTGCCCGTGCGGGTGCTCTGGCAGCTCGGGGCGCGCACCCTCGTCGTCTCGAACGCCTGCGGGGGTATGCACCCGCTGTGGCAGCCCGGCGACCTGATGCTCATCGCCGACCACATCAACCTCCTCGGGGACAACCCGCTCGTCGGGCCCAACGACGATCGGCTCGGCCCGCGGTTTCCCGACATGTCCGCGCCCTACGACGTGGGCCTCCGGGCACTCGCCCGCGCCGTGGCGCTCGAGCGCGGCATCACGCTGCGCGAAGGCGTCTACGTCGCCGTCACGGGACCCAATCTCGAGACCCGCGCCGAATACCGGATGCTCCGCGCGCTCGGCGCCGACGTCGTCGGGATGAGCACCGTCCCCGAAGTCATCACGGCCGTCCACCTCGGGATGCGGGTGCTCGGGGTCTCGATCATCACCGACCAGTGCCTCCCCGACGCCCTCGCGCCCGCCTCCGTCGAGCAGATCATCGCGGTCGCGCGCCGGGCGGAGCCGCACCTCGCGACCCTCGTCCAGGGCGTCCTGGAACGCCTGAACTGATGGTGTACCCGCTGCTCGACCCGAAGCTGTCGCCCGACGCCCTCGAGAAGCAGCTGCTCGCCGCGTGGCGCCTCGAGCGCCTCTTCGAGAAGACCCAGGAGGCCGCGCGCTACGGGCCGCCGTTTGTCTTCTACGAGGGACCGCCCACCGCCAACGGCCGCCCCGGCATCCATCACGTCTTCGCCCGCACCATCAAAGACCTCGTGTGCCGCTACCACACCATGCTGGGGCAAGGGGTGACCCGCATCGCCGGCTGGGACACGCACGGCCTCCCGGTCGAGATCGAGGTCGAGAAGACCCTCGGGATTTCGGGGAAGCGCCAGATCGAGGCCTACGGGGTGGAGAAATTCAACCAGCTGTGCCGCGAAAGCGTCTTCACCTACAAGGGCGATTGGGAGTCGCTCTCCGAGCGGATCGGCTACTGGCTCGACTACGAGCACGCCTACATCACCTACCGGCCGGAATACATCGAGACGGTGTGGTGGCTCCTCAAGCGACTGCACGAGAAGGCGCTCCTGTACCGGGGCCACAAAGTCCTGCCGTACTGCCCCCGCTGCGGCACGGCGCTCTCGTCCCACGAGTTGGCGCTCGGCTACGAGGAAGTGCAAACCAACTCGGTGTACGTGACGTTCCCCCTCGTCGCCGACGCCCAGCGGCATTTGGTCGTCTGGACGACCACGCCGTGGACCCTCCTCTCGAACGTCGCGGTCGCCGTGCATCCCGATCTCGAGTACGGGGACTACGAGGTCGACGGGACGCGCTACGTGATCGCAACGACGCGCGCGGCCCACGTGCACGTCCGCGGCAAGCCGCTCGCCTCGGCACCCCAGGTCGCGCGCTACCCGGGCGCCGCCCTCGTCGGCCAGCGCTACGTGCGCCCCCTCGACCTCGTCCCGCTCCCGCCCGAGGGGCAGCGCGCGATCGTCGTCGCCGCCACGTTCGTCTCCGCCGAGGAGGGGACGGGGCTCGTGCACCTCGCGCCCGCCTTCGGCGCGGATGACTACGCGGCGGCCCAACAGTACGGCCTCGCGGTCGTCAATCCCGTCGCGCCCGACGGCACCTTCCAAGGCACGCGCGCCGACGAGCTCAACGGCCGCCTCGTCACGGACAAAGACACGAACCGCTTGATCATCGAGCGGCTGAAGCACGAGGGGCGGTGGCTCGAAACGCTGCCGTACACGCATACCTACCCCTTCTGCTGGCGCTGCGATTCGGCGCTGATCTACTACGCCCGCAGCTCCTGGTTCGTGCGGACCACCGCGGTGCGCGCCCGCATGCTCGAGGTGAACGGCCAGATCGCCTGGCATCCGCCGGAGGTGGGGACGGGGCGGTTCGGGACGTGGCTCGAGAACAACGTCGATTGGGCGCTGTCGCGCGACCGCTATTGGGGCACGCCGCTCAACGTGTGGGAGTGCGACAAGGAGCCCGAACACCGCGAAGTGATCGGCTCGTTCGCCGAGCTGGCGGACCGGTGGGGCCAGCCCCTCGCGGCGAGCTTCGACCCCCACAAGCCCTACATCGACCAGTACCGCTGGCCGTGCCGCACCTGCCGCGGCACCATGCGCCGTGTCTCCGAGGTGATCGACGCGTGGTTCGACTCCGGTGCGATGCCGTACGCCCAGTGGCACTACCCGTTTGCCCACCAGGCAGAGTTCAAGGGGCAGTTCCCGGCGGACTTCATCTGCGAAGGCGTGGACCAGACGCGCGGGTGGTTCTACTCGCTGCTCGCCATCGCCGTCGCCGGCTTCGATGCCCTCGTCTACAAGAACGTGATCGTCAACGAGTTGGTGCTCGACGCCCAGGGCCAGAAGATGTCCAAGAGCCGGGGCAACGTCGTCAATCCGTGGGACGTCATCGAGGAACATGGCGCCGATGCGGTGCGGTTGTACTTGCTGGGCCAGAGCCAGGTGTGGCTCCCCAAGCGGTTCGACCGGCGGCAGGTGCCGGACGTCGCGGGCGGGTTCCTGAACACCCTGCGGCACGTGTACAAGTTCTTCGCCGACTACGCCGGCGACTGGCGCCCGCGCGACGAGGCCCCCGCGACGGCCGAGCGCGCGCCCGCCGACCGCTGGGTGTTGGCCCGGCTCGACCAAGTCGTCGCCGACGTGCGGGCGGCGTGGAACGACTACGACGTCACCACGGGCGTGCGCGCCATCATGGAGTTCGTCGTGAACGACGTGTCCAACTGGTACGTCCGCACCAACCGCCCCCGCTTCTGGGCGCCCGATCGCGCCGCCGATCCCGCGGCCTTGGCGACGCTCTACGACGTGCTCGTGACCGCGGCCCGCCTCGTCGCCCCGGCGGCGCCGTTCATCGCCGACTGGCTGCACCGCTCCCTCACCGAGACCTCCGTGCACCTCGCGCCCTTCCCAGTGGACCGGGGCCGGCGCGAGCCGGAGCTGCTCGAGGCCATGGCCGCGCACCGCCGCCTCGCCTCCCTGGCGCGCGCGGCCCGGGAGACGAAGAAGCTTAACGTCCGCCAGCCCGTCGCCAAGCTCCAGGTGGCCGTCCCGGCGGCGGTCAAGGGCCGGGTCTTTGCGGACCTGTTAGATATCTTGGCCGCGGAAGTGAATGCCAAGACGGTCGAGGTCGCGGGCTCCGACCACGACCTCGTGCGCCTGAAGGGGAAAGCCGACTTCCGCACCCTGGGGAAGCGGTACGGCCGCGACACGCCGCGCGCCGCCGCCGCCGTGTCCCAGCTCACGGCGGAGCAGCTCGAGGTGCTTGAACATGGTGGCCCCGTGCGCGTGGGGGAGTTCGAATTCCACCCCGAGGAGGTCGTGGTGACGCGCGAGGTGGTGAGCGACTGGGCGGTCCAAGCCGATGGCCCGTTTGTCGTCGCGGTGGATCCCCGGCTGTCGCCGGACTTGATCCAGGAAGGCCTCGCCCGGGAGCTCGTGCACCGCGTGCAACGCCTCCGCAAGGAAGCGGGCTATGAGTACTCCACCCGGATCGAGCTGAGCGTGGCGGGCGCGGAAGAGGTCGTGGCAGCGGTGTCCGCGTTCCAAAACTTCGTCGAGGGCGAGACGCTGGCGCGCCGGATCGTGCTCGGCTCGGTGTTCGATGAAGCAGACGTGACGCGGGAAGTCGACATCGAGGCGCGCCGGGTGACGATCGCGCTCCGGCGCCATGACGGACGAAAGGGCGGTACCCGATAATGCCGACGAAATCGAAAGCGAAAGCGACCAAAGGCCTCACGAAGAAGCAGCTGAGCCATCTCGAGAAGCGCTTGCTGGAAGAGCGCGCCCGCGTGATGAAAGAGCTCGGCTACTACGACGAGTCCTTTAACTCGAGCCTCCAGGCGTCCGACGGGGACCTCTCGAGCTATTCGTTCCACATGGCCGACCAGGGCACCGATGCGATGGAGCGCGAAAAGGCGTTCCTGTTCGCGTCGCAGGAAGGCCGCTACCTGTGGCACGTGAACCAGGCCCTGCGGCGGCTCTACCAGGCGCCCGACAAGTTCGGCAAGTGCGAGCAGTGCGGCGAGGACATCCTGTTCGAACGGCTCGACGCCCTCCCGCACGCGCGGCTGTGCATCAAGTGCAAGGCGAAAGAAGAAGATGGCAAGCGCCGCTGACCGGCGGCTGTTCTGGGGGACCGCCGCGACGATCGTCGTCGCCGACCTCGTCACCAAAGTCATCGCCGAAGCGTCGCTCGCCCCCACCCGGCCGATCGCGCTCCTCGGCGACTACGTGCAACTGCGCCTCGTGTTCAATCAGTGCGCCGCCTTCGGCCTCTGCCTCGGGACCTACTCGCGCTGGATCTTCTTCGGGCTTGCCCTCGTCGCCCTGGTCGTCCTTCGGTCGATGGTCCTGGCGGCCCGCCCGGGCGACCACGTCCGGCGCCTGGCGCTCGCCCTCGTGTGCGCCGGGGCCGTCGGCAACGTGATCGATCGCGTCCGCAGCGCGCGCGGCGTCGTTGATTTCGTGGACGTCGGCATCGGCAACACCCGCTGGCCCACGTTCAACGTCGCCGACTCCGCGATCACCGTCGGCGCGATCGCGCTCGCGGTCTCGCTCTGGCTCGAAGGCCGGGCCCAGGAGCGGGCGAAGGAGGTCAGGGCGGCCCAGCCCTGATGGCCGTCGTCACCTTCTGCGTCGTGGCTCGAGAAACGGAGCGGCTGGACCGCTTCCTCGCCGATCAGCTCGCCCTGTCCCGCACCAGCGCTGCCCGCCTCATCGCGCACAAACACGTCAGCGCCGCCGGCCAGCCGTTGCGCGCCTCGGCGCAACTCACGCGCGGCACGGTCGTCACGGTCGAGCTCCCGCCCGACGAGCCACCCCCGCGCAGCTACGCCCCCGCCCACCGCGAGCTCACCTTCGCCTACGAGGACGAACACCTCGCCGTGCTCGACAAACCCGCCGGCCTGGTCGTCCATCCCGGGCCGGGCCACTGGGACGACACCCTCGTCAACGTCCTTGTGGGCCGCGGCACCGCGCTCGCCCACGGCACGAGCGAGGGCCGCCCCGGCATCGTGCACCGGCTGGACCGCGATACGTCGGGGCTCCTGCTCGTGGCGAAGACCGACCTCGCCCACCGGCGCCTCACCCGCATGATCGAGCGGCGGGAGATCCGCCGCGTGTACGCGGCGCTCGCATGGGGCCACTTCGCCAAGAGTCCCGTCGACATCGACGCGCCCATTACCCGCCACCCCGCCGACCGCAAACGCATGACGGTACTCGCCGACGGCCGGCACGCCGTCACCCACGTGCGGGTGATCGCGCGCTTCGCCCACGCCGACCTGCTGCGCGTCGAGCTCGGCACGGGGCGCACCCACCAGATCCGCGTGCACTTGGGCCACGTGGGCCACCCCGTGGTGGGCGATCGCGAATACGCCTTCGGCGGGAGCCGCCGCGTGACGCCCGCGGCGCGCCAGGCGGCCGAGCGCCTCGAAGCCCTCGCCCCACGCCAACTCTTGCACGCCGCGCTCCTCGCCTTCACTCACCCCGTGACCGGGACGCCCCTCACCCTGCGCTCTGAATGGCCCTCGGACCTCGTGCCGGCGCTTGCCGAAGCGGCCCAAGACGCGGGTTTGCTTGCTCAACGCAACCCCTTGCAGTATCTTGGTTTCTTCGCTTCGGATGAGTGACGCCGGGGTCGTCCGACTGCTCGTGTTTCGGGTAGGCACCCTCGTCTGCGCCGCCGAGGCGGAACGGGTCCGCGAGATCCTGCCCCGGCTCCAAACGACGCGGATCCCCGGGGCACCACCCGTCGTGGCGGGCTTGGGTAACGTGCGGGGCACCCTGGTGACGGTCGTGGAAGGATGGCGGGCGCTGCGCCAGCCCGAGCCCCCGGCCGATCAGGCCGCCACGACCACGGTCGTGCTGACGGTCGGGGTCGGAAAGCAGGTCCTCGGCTTCACGGTGGACGAGGTGGTGGACCTCCTCGCGGTGGGTGGGGAGGCGCTGGAACGCCGGCAGGCGCTGCCCGGCATCGATCCGACCCTGGTGCGGGCTGTCGGGCGCCGCGCCGATCAACTCTTCGTGGTCCTCGATACCGACGCGCTGCTAACCCCCATTTGTCATCCTAGCACGTAGGGAGGGTGCGTGAGCCACACGGTCCTCGTCTGCGACGACGCCATCTTCATGCGGACGATGATTTCGGACATCCTCGCCCAGGCCGGCTTCGAGGTCGTGGGCGAAGCCGAGACGGGCGCGCAGGCCGTCGAGAAATACCGCCAGCTCCGCCCCGACCTCGTCACGATGGACATCGTGATGCCCGACATGGGCGGGATCGACGCCGTGCGCGAAATCGTCAAACAGGATCCGGAGGCGCGGATCCTCATGTGCAGCGCGATGGGGCAGCAAGCCCTGGTGGTCGAGGCCATCCAGGCGGGGGCGAAAGACTTCGTCGTCAAGCCGTTCCAACCCTCCCGCGTGCTCGAAGCCGTGCAGCGCGTCCTCGGCTAACCCGCCCCGAGCCCATGGATCTCTCGCAGTACGCCGAGCTGTTCCTCGCCGAAAGCCGCGAACACCTGAGCGCCTGCAACCAACTGCTGCTCGACTGGGAACGCGCGCCCACCAACCCCGCGCCCGTCGCGGGACTGTTCCGCGCGGTCCACACGGTGAAGGGCATGGCCGCCACCATGGGCTACGGCCGGGTCACCGACATCGCGCATCGCACCGAAACCCTGCTCGACCTCTTGCGCCGCGGCTCGGGGGCCGCCACCGACGAGCTCTTGCAACTGTTGTTTCGGGCGCGCGACGCGCTCGAGAGCGCCGTCGAGTTGTCAGCGGTCGGCCGCGAGGACGAGGTCGATGTGGCGGCGATCGCGGCCGACTTGGACCGGGCCGCCGGCGGGCTGGCGGGCCCGCGCGGGTCGCGCCCCGCCCCCCCGCCTCCCGAGGCGGTCGCCGCCCCGACGGGCCGGCTCGTCCAGGTGACCGTGCGACCGGAAGCGCCCCTCAAAGGCGGACGCGCCCTGCTCGTCGTCAAGCGGGCGCAAGCCCTCGGGGCGGTGCAGGGCATCACCCCCCCGCCGGCGGCCTTCGACAGCGACGACTTCGATGGGCGCTTCAGCTTCCGGATCGACTCCCCCGCCGATGCCGCCGCCATCGAGCAGGCGGTCCGGAACGCGGGGGACGTCGAGCATGTGAGCGTGGGGAGCGACGAGCACCCCGCCGGCGCGAGCCGCCCGGGCAGTACCCCCAGCGCGGCCCGCGCCGAGGGCACGCCCGCTCCCTCGGGCGCCCTCCCCTCCGGCGCGCTCGAGAAGAGCCGGCACCTGCGCGTCGACTTGCGACGCCTCGACGAACTGATGGACTTGATCGGCGAACTCGTGACGACGCGGGGACGCCTGAATGAGCTCGCCGCCGCCCGCCGCGACCCCGCCCTCGACGACGTCGCGATCCAGGTCTCGCGCCTCTCGGGCGACCTCCAGGCCGGCATCATCCAGGCGCGCATGACGCCCGTGTGGCAAGTGTTCGATCGGTTCCCCCGCCTCGTCCGCGACCTCGCGCGCGAGCTCGGCAAACAGGTCGCCTTCCGCGTCGAAGGCAAGGAGATCGAACTCGACCGCGCGATCCTCGACGAGCTGGGCGATCCGCTGCTGCACCTCCTGCGCAACGCCGTGGATCACGGGATCGAGCCCGCCGCCGAACGGCGCCGCCGCGGCAAGGCCGTCGAGGGGGAGGTCGTCCTCGCCGCCGTGCGCGAACGGGCGAGCGTGACCATCAGCGTGAGCGACGACGGAAGTGGCATCGACCGCCGCAAGATCCTCGAGCGCGCGCGGCGCGAAGGACTCGTGGATCCGCACGCCGAGACGCTCTCGGACGACCAGCTGCTCCGCGTGCTCGCGCGCCCGGGGTTCTCGACCGCGGAAGCCGTGACGAATGTGTCCGGACGAGGCGTGGGGATCGACGTGGCGATGACGCGCATCCGCGCCCTCGGCGGCACGCTCGAGATCCGGACCGAGACGGGGAAGGGAACGAGCTTCGTGCTCCGGCTCCCCGTGACCCTGGCGATCGTGCGGGCGCTCATCGCCGGCGTGGGCCAGGAACGCTACGCCCTGCCGCTCACCCATGTGGCCGAGACCGTCGAGTTCGGCGTCCAGCCGACGACCGTAGTCGAGGGCCGCGAGGCGATCGTATTGCGCGACCGCGTGGTCCCACTCGTGCATCTGCGGCGCCTCCTGGGCGTGGACGGCGACGCGCCGCGGCGCAGCCCGATCATCGTGCTCGAGATGGGCGAGCGCCGCTCGGGAGTCGTCGTGGACGGCATGCTCGGGCAACAGGAGATCGTCGTGAAGGGCTTCGACGCGCCCCCCGGCACGCTCCCCGTCTTCAGCGGAGCGACCATCATGGGCGACGGGATCCCCGCGTTGATCCTCGACGCGGGCGGGCTCCTCTAGGAGGCGGCATGGAGGACGTTCGAGAGCTGAAAGAGCTGCAGATCGACGCCCTGCGCGAGGTCGCCAACATCGGGGCCGGGCACGCCGCCACGGCGCTGTCGCAGCTGACGAACCGGCGGATCATGATCAGCGTCCCGCAGATCAACATCGCGCGGCTCGAAGAGGTGCCGGACCTGCTCGGGACGCCGCAAGAGGTCGTCGCCGCCGTGCTGATGCACATGCTCGGGGACCTGACCGGCCGCACGCTGCTCTTGTTTCCGGAGGCCGTGGCGCGGCGGGTCTGCGACATGCTGTTGCGCCGGCCGATCGGCGCGACGACGGCGTTCGACACGCTCGAGCAGTCGTGCCTGAAGGAGGCTGGCAACATCCTCGCGGGCGCCTACATGAACGCCCTGTCGGATTTCATGGGCATGCTCCTCTTGCCGTCGGTGCCGAGCCTCGTGGTCGACCTCGCGGCGGCAGTCCTGACCACGACCTACCTCAACTTCGGGCACGAGCGCGACTTCGTGTTCTGCGTCGAGACCGAGCTCACCATCGACTCGGGAGAGGGGCTGCGGGGCCACTTCCTGCTGCTCCCCGATCTGGCGTCTCTCAAGGCCATCTTCGACGCCATCCGCCTGAGCTGACCCGTGACGGCGCCGGCGCTTCCGGACCGCGACCTCGCCGTTCTCCGATCGTTCGCCCGCCGGATCGATCCCTCGGATGCCGGGGCGCACAACAACCTCGGCGTCCTGTACTACCAAAAGGGGTTGGTCGAGGACGCGATCGCGGCGTTCACCCGCGCCTTGGAGCTCGACCCCAAGATGCAGGTGGCGCAGCGCAACTTGGAGATTGCCTATCACGACACGGGCTACTACGACCAGCGCGTGGCCCAGCTGCGCGAGCGGCTGCGCAGCGCCCCCGACGATCGCGACGCCCGCTGGGAGCTCGGGCGGGCCTACGCCATCCTCGGCGCCTACGAGGAGGGGATCGGCGAGTTCGAGCAGCTCCTCGCCCATCGCCCCGACGACGTGGGCGCCATCATCCAGCTCGGCCTCGCTGAGAAGAATCGCGGGCGCCCGGAAGCCGCCACCGAGTGGTTCCTCCGGGGCGTCGAACTCGACCCCGAGTCGAGCGTGGTGCACTTCTACCTGGGCGAGATCTACTATAACCGCGGCCTGAACGCGGAGGCGCTCGCCGCGCTCGAGCGTGCCGTCGCGCTCAACCCCGACAACGCCAACGCCCACTACCTGATGGCGTTCGTGCTGGGGGATCTGGGCCGCCACCAGGAGGCGCGCGGCGCCTCGAAACGCGCGATCCAGCTCAACCCCCCGCTCGCCCGCGCCCAGACGAACCTCTCCCTCGAGCGCTACAACGCCGAGCGCCGCTCGGAAGAGCGGCGCCAGCGCCTGACGCCCGAGCTCCAAGTGGTCGAGGGCAACGAGCTGGCGCACTACAACCTGGGCCTCGCCTTCCGCCAAAAGGGCTACTACAACGAGGCGCTCCGAGAGTACCGGCTCGCGCTCGAGCGCGGCGAGGACCGCCGCCTCACCCTGCAGGCGATGGCGGAGGTGCACCTGCTGCGACGCGACTTCCCCGCGGCACTCGAGCTGTACGAGACGCTGCTGCGCGAGGTCCCTGACTCCCCGAAACTGTGGAACGAGCGCGGCGTCGTGCTGCACCAGGCAGGCCGCACCGACGAGGCGCTCGCCTCCTACCGCCAGGCGGTCGACGCCGACGGGAAGTACGTGCTGGCCTGGAACAACCTGGGCGTCGTCCAGGCGCACAAGACCGACGGCGAGGCGGCGATCGAGTCGTTCCGCACGGCGCTGCGGCTGCAAGGCACGTTCGGCGCGGCCCGCCTGAACCTCGCGCTCCTGCTCTTCCAGCTGCGCCGCTTCCAGCTGTCGCTCGAAGCCTACCGCCAGGCGCTCGCCCAGGAGCCCAACTCCGCTGCGGCCTGGAATGGCGTCGGCCTCGTGCTCGTCGAGCTCAAGCGCTTCCCCGACGCCCGCAACGCCTTCGTGCGCGCCGTCGAGGCTGACCCCGAGCACGCGGGCGCCCACTACAACCTGAGCTTCACGCTCTCGAACCTGGGAGATTTCGATGGCGCGCTGCGGGCTACGAAGCGCGCCCTCGAGCTCGATCCCTACTACGTGTCGCAGAAGTTCGCCCTCGCGATCGACCTGCAATACGAGAAGGCCACGATCGGCATCGCGCCCGAGATCTCGGCCGACGTGACGGCCGAAACGATCGGCGAAGACTTCAACTTCGATCAGCGCCTCCTCGACAACATCTTCCAGGAGCTCGCCCCCGCGGCGAGCGCGGCCGCCGAACCCACACCCCGCGGGAAGGCCGCGGACGACCCCCTGGCGCTCGCCCGCGATTACGTCAGCAAGGGGCTCTTCGACGTCGCGTCGGCCGAAGCGGTGCGCGCCGTGCAGCGCGGGGCCAACCGGGCCGAAGCGGCCGTCTTGATCGGCGACATCTTCGCCAAGCGCGGCCTGCACGGCGAGGCGCTCGAGCGCTATCGGGAGGCGCGCGCCCTGGAGCCCGATCGCGTCGCCGCGCGACTCGGCGAAGTGAAAGCGCTCTTCGCGCTCGGCGGCCCGCGCGTCGAGGAGGCACGCGGCCTGGCGGAAGAACTCCTGCTCCTCACCCCCGATGACGTCGACGCCCTCGTCGCCGTGGCGCGCGGCCGCGCCGCGCGGGGCGACGCCGCCGGCGCCCTCACCGCGCTCCAGACGGCGCAAACCCGGGCGCCGGGCCGCGCCGACCTCCACAAGCTCCAGGGCGACGTCGCCCGCAAAGTGGGCGACAAGCGCGGCGCCCTCGCCGCGTACCGCGCCGCCCTCGAGCTCGACCCCGGCTACGTGCAAGTCTGGGTCGACCTGGGACGGCTGCACGAGGAGCGCGAGGAGTGGAGCGACGCCCGCGCCGCCTACGAGCAGGCCCTCGACACCCTGCCCACCTTCCACGAGGCCGCCCTCGCGCTCGCCGACCTCCTGCGGCGCTCGGGCCGCCCCCAACAGGCGGTCGTGCGCCTCGCCGAAATGCTCGAGCAGGATCCCTACGACCTCCAGGCGCTCCTCCTCCTGGGGCGCGCCCTGCTCGAGGACAAGCGCGACGCCCAGGCCCTCGAAGCGTTCCGGCGCGCGCTCAAGTTCGATCCGGAACAGGTGGAGGCGCTGTTCCAACAAGGGGTCGTGCTCGCGCGCCTGCGCCGCTACGCCGAGGCCGTGGAGGCGTGGGAAAAGGTCACCCGCCTCGACCCCGCGGGGCCGTTCGCGCAAAACGCCCGCCAGCACGCCAGGACCGCGCTCGACCTCCAGCACATCTTCGAGTCGGACGCCGCGTAACGCATGGCGATCGAAGGCCCCCTCCGCGAACTCGGCATCCACGACGTCTTCCAGCTCCTCGACCTGAGCCGGAAGACGGGCGTGCTGCGCGTCACCTCGGAACTGCGCCACAATGCGGGGACCGTGTACTTCGAGGACGGCGCCATCATCTTCGCCGAGATCCGGTCCAACCCCCACCCCCTCGGCGCCCTGCTGCTGCGCACCGGCCGGATCACCGACGCCGACCTGGAGCGCGCGCGCGACATGCAAGAGCGGCAGGGCGATCCCCGCCGCCTCGGCGAGATCTTGGTCGGCCTCGGCGCCATCACTCCCCGCGAGCTCGAACGCCAGGTGCGCTTCCAAATCGAGGAGGTCGTCTTCGAGCTGATGAGCTGGCGCGAAGGCTACTTCTCGTTCAGCGAGGGGCCGCTCAACGAGGTGACGGCGGAAGCGGCAGTCCGCATCCCCACCGAGGCGCTCCTCATGGAGGGCGCACGGCGCATCGACGAGTGGTCGCGGATCGAGAGTCGCATCCCGCACCTGGGCGTCGTGCCGGGGCTCGCCCCGCCCCAGGAAGGCGACCCCGGCGCCCTGGATCTCTTGCCGCTCGAGTGGGAGATCCTCGCGATGATCGACGGTGGGCGGGACGTGCGCGCGATCGCCGCCGCCCTGGGCCGCTCGGACTTCGAGGTGGCGAAGACGCTCTACGGCCTCGAAAGCGCCGGCGTGATCGTGCTCGCCGACCCGGGCACGACGAAACGCGAGCGCACAACCCTGGCGGCGGACCTGGCCGAGCTCGTGGCCCGCGCCGAGGACGCGCTGGCGCGCCACGAGCTCGAGCAGGCGCACAGTCTCGCCGAGCAGGCGGCTGGCGTCCACCCGCACGACCCGGCGGTCCACTTGCTGCTCGGCCGCGTCGCGTTGGCCCACGGGCGGCCGGCCGATGCGATCGAGGAGCTGCGCCGCGCGCTGCGCCTCGATCCGCTGCTCGTGACGCCCTATCGCCTGCTCGGCTACGCGCTCGTGGCCGTGGGTCGGTTCGCCGACGCACTGGAACAATGGGACCACTGGGAGCGGCTCGCACCGCGCTCGGACGCGGAGCTCGCGCACCTGGAGCAGGTGCGCGGCGCCCGCGGCGCGGCCCAAACCCTGGCGGGCGCGGCGATCCATGGCTGACGACGTCAAGACGCTCTCCGCGGAACTGGCCCAGGACCCGAACAGCCTCGTGTTCCTGCGGCTCGGCGAGTTGCTGCGCCACAAGGGTCAGCTCGACGCGGCCCACCGCGTCGCCCTCACCGGCCTGGAACGGCACCCGCACCTCGCCGACGCCCACGACCTGTACGCGCGGATCCTCGCCGACAAGCACGACTACGAACGCGCGTTCGACGAATGGGATATGGCGCTGCGCATCGCCCCCGACCACGTCGGCGCCCTCAAGGGGCTCGCGTTCCTCTACTTCAAGGTCGGGGATCTAGACCAGGCCGCCGCCCACCTCGAAGCGGCCCAGCGCGTCTCGCCCCGGGACCCGGGGATCACGCAGGCGCTGGACATGGCCCGACGCGGCGAGCGACCCGCTGCTGTGGCGCCGAGCGGCGGGGGCGGCGCGGGCAGTGGGGGCGCGCGGGGCCGCGGCCCCGCATCGCCTGCCGCCACCCCCGAGCCGCTCGGTCCCACCGCCCAGCCCCTCGCGGACGCCCGCGTGTTCGCTGGCCTCGAGGGCGCGGAGGAAGGGCTGCTGTTGCTCGATGCCTCGGGCCGCGTGCTCGGGGGCGCGCTCAAAGACGGCGGCGGCAAAGACGTGTCCGACGCCGTCGCCGCCTACCTCGCGGGCGTCTCCCAGGAGGCGGGACGCACGGCCAAACTCCTCGGGCTCGGCGCCTGGACCGGCTTGGCAGCGGAAGGCCAGAGCGGTCACGTGCACCTCACCCCGCCCACCGAGACCGCCCTGCTCCTCGTCGTGCGGGAACGCGCCGTGCCGATGGGGCGGCTCGCGGTCATCGCCCAGCGCGCGGCCGCGGCGGCCCGCCGCTGGCTCGAGGCCCAACGATGACCGCGGCGCCCGCCGGCTACGGCCGCGCCCTCGATCTCATTACCCGCGTCCGCGGGGTGCGAGGGGCCATGCTCGTCTCGGGGGATGACGGGCTGGTGGTCGCCGAGCAGCTGATGGAAGGGATCAAGGGCCCGGCCGTAGCAGCCCTGGCTGCGAGCCTCGGCTCCCGGCTCCGCCGCGCCATGGAGGCGGCGGGGGTGGGCGCCGCCCAGTTCTGGCACCTGCAGGGGGAGCGGGGCGCGCTGCTCGTGGTGCCCACGACGTCCGACGTGTTGGTGGTGGCCGTGGCGGAGCCGGACGTCAACGTCGGACTCGTCCGCCTCGAGCTGTTGCGGGCGGCGGAGCTCGTAGGATGACGACGGCCACGCGCGCGGTCGAAGCCTGGACCCTCCAACCGCTCGTCAAGTTCGTCAAGGAGGCGGGCGCGCGCCTCGTCCTGCTGATGACCTCCGCGGGCCAGGTGCTCGCGCAGCACGGGTTCTCGCGCGCCGTGGACGTGATGTCCGCGGCCGCGCTCGGCGCTGCCATCATGGCGTCCACCGAGGAGATCGCCCGGCAACTCGGCCAGCCCGCCTTCGCGGGGCTCAATCACCAGGGCGTGCGACACGGGATCTTCCTCGCGGGCGTCACGACCCGGCGCGGCCGCCTCGTCGTGCTCGTCGTCTACGAGCTCGACGCTTCGTCGCACGGCTTGGTGCAGTTATTCTTTGAACAGCTCGCCGCCGACCTCGCCGCGGCGAGCCCCAAGGACAGCGTTCCCAAACAGGTGCTCGCCGCCGACTTCGAGCGCGAGCTTTCCGAGAGCCTCAACACGCTGTTCGGGAGATAGCCCCGTGTCGCTCGTCAACTTCACCACGCGCGAGATCACCTGCAAGATCGTCTACTACGGCCCCGGCCGCTCGGGCAAGACGACGAACCTGCACTACATCTACAGCCGCGTGCCCGACGCGCGCCGCGGCCGCATGGTGTCGCTCGCGACGCAGACCGATCGGACCCTGTTCTTCGATTTTCTGCCGATCGACCTGGGACAGATCTCCGGCTTCGCCACCCGGTTCCAGCTGTACACCGTACCCGGCCAGGTGTACTACAATGCCACCCGCCGCCTCGTGCTGCAGGGCGCGGACGGCGTCGTGTTCGTGGGCGACAGCCAGGCGCGCCAGCTCGACGAGAACCTGGAGAGCCTGCAAAACCTGCAGAGCAACTTGCTCGAGCACGGCGTCGATATCCGCACCATCCCGCTCGTGCTCCAATACAACAAGCAGGACCTCCCCCGGGAATTGATCCTCTCCGCCGCGGACTTGGACGACGCCCTCAACTTCCGCGCGGTACCGAGCTTCAGCGCCGACGCGCTCCACGGGCGCGGGGTCTTCGAAACGCTGAAAGGGATCTCGGAGCTCGTGCTCAAGAAACTCGCCGCGGGGACGGCGGTATGACGAGCGCGCTCAATCCCAAGTACTCGTTCGAGAGTTTCGTGGTGGGGGCGGCGAACCGGCTCGCCGTTACCGCGGGGCGGGCCGTCGCGGAAAGTCCGGCCGCGACCTACAACCCGCTCTTCATCTACAGCGATTCGGGGCTCGGGAAAACCCACCTCCTCATGGCCGTGGGGCACGCCGCCAAGAAGGCCGCCCCCGACTTGAATATCGAATACCTCACCCTCGACGAGTACGTCGAAGCGTTCCACGCCGCCGTCGCGGCGGGGCAGGGCGACGCGTTCCGCCGGCGCTTTCAAAACGTCGACGTGTTGCTCATCGACGACGTGCAGTTCCTCACGAACCGCAAGGAGATGCAATCGGAACTCCTGCGCCTCACGGAGGCGCTGCAGAGCGGCGGCCACCAGATCGTGCTGACGAGCGACCGCCCCCCGGCCGAGATCGCGGATCTGGACGAGCGCCTGATCTCGCGCTTCTCGGGCGGCCTCGTGGTCGACATCGGCGCCCCCGATTACGAGACGCGCGTCGCGATCCTGCGCCGCAAGGCCGAGGAACGGGGCGCGACGTTCGAGCCCGGCGTGCTCGAGGCCGTGGCGGGCACGGCCGCCGGCAACGTCCGGGAGCTCATGGGTGCGCTGAACCGCCTCGTGGCCTTCCAGGCCGTGAACGATCGGCCGATCAACGCCACCATGGCCCAGCAACTGCTCGGCGTCGCCCCCGCCGCTGGTCCCGCCGCGGGCGACGGCGAACGCAGCGCCGCGCCCCCGCCGCCGCGCCCCAGCGGCGACGAGTTCGGCGAGTTCCTCGCGGACGTGACCGTCACCGTGGGGAAGGCGGTGGAAGCCTGGCGCGCCCGCGTTGAGGAGGCCGTGCTGCGCTGGGAAGGGGAGGGGTACCGCACCGCCCGGCTCGCGGCGCTGCTCGAACAGGACACGCCGGCCGCCGTGGACGAGGCGATCGCCGCGTTCGGCCGCGACGTGGAACGGCTGAAAGCACTCGAAGCCGAAGTCGCCGAGCTCGACCCCCAGGCGGCGGGGGAGAGCGTGTTCCGCGATCCCGAACGCCTCGAGCAAGCGGAGGAGGCGGCCACCAAGGTCCGGGCCGGCGCGGCCCCGCCCCCCGGGCCCTCGGCCGCGTTCCCGCTCGCGGCCTTCGCGGTCGGCCCGTCCAATCAGGTCGCGGCGCGCGCCGCGCGCGCCGTGCTCGAGCGGCCGGGCAAGAAGTACAATCCGCTCGTCCTCGTGGGCAAGAGCGGCCTCGGCAAGACGCACCTCCTGAACGCGCTCGGCTTGGAGCTGGCGCGCGGCAAACGCGCCGTCGTGGCGTGCCTCTCGACCCAAGCCTTCATCGACGAGCTGATCGCCGCGATCGACGGCAATCGCGTGGACTGGTGGCGGGCCCGCTACCGCCGGGCCACCGCGCTCCTGCTCGACGACATCCACCTCATCGCGGGCAAGGACCGGACCCAGGAAGAGCTGTTCAACCTCTTCAACCTGTTCCAAGACAAGGATCGCCAGCTCGTTTTCACCGCCCCCGCGCCTCCCCATACGCTCCCGGGCCTTGAGGAGCGCATCGCCTCCCGCCTGGAAGGAGGACTCGTCGCCGAGCTCACGGAGCCCGACCGCGCCGTCAGACGGACCGTGCTCGAACGGCTCCTCGGCCAGCACAACCAGCATCCCGACCCTGCCCTCGTGGACTACCTCGCCGATCGGCCGGCCGACTCCGTGCGCCGCGTCGTGGGCGAGGTGCAACGCGTGGTCGGCGCCGCCGCGGCCCAGGACGCGCCCCTGACCGCGGCCCTCGCCCGCGAGGTGCTCGAGGGACAGGCGCCGCGCGACGCCCGGCGCTCGGGGCTCCGGACCTCGGGCCTCGTCGTCTCGAGCCTCGGCGGCGTCAAGAGCCGCGAGAAAATGGTGTGGGACTGGTCCGACGTGGCCGACCGGGTGATCGAGGAGTTTCGCTGATGGCCATCAAGGGCTCGCTCAAGGAAGCGTCACTCCCCGACGTGCTCCAGCTGCTGGCGCTCGGGCAGAAGACGGGCTGCCTCTCGATCGCCGACCGCTCGAACTTTGGCTACATCTACTTCGACAAGGGTCGGATCTGCTACGCCTCCATCGTCAACCGGCGCGATCGCCTGGGCGACATCCTCGTCAAGCACCAGAAGATCACCCAAGCACAGCTCGATACCGCGGTCCACCGCCAGCGCGCGGAGCAGGGGAAGAAGCTCGGCGCCATCCTCGTCGGCATGGCCGTCATCACGCAGGCCGACCTCGAGCGCTACATGCGCGTGCAGATCGAAGAGTCGGTCTACTACCTGTTTACCTGGACCCAGGGCACCTTCAACTTCGAGGCCGACGTCCGCCCCGAGCGCCAGGACTTCCTCGTCTCCATCAACCCGGAGTCCCTGCTGCTCGAGGGTGCTCGGCGCGTGGACGAGTGGGGCCTCATCGAGAAGAAGATCCCCGGGTTCGACCTGATCTTCGTCGTCGACCGGGAACGCATGGCGATCAGCGAATCGCAGCTCACCGACGCCCAGCAGCGCCTGCTGCCGCTGCTCGATGGGTCGCGCGACGTCAATCACGTGATCGAGGACTCGGGCCTCGGCGAGTTCGAGATCGGCAAAGCGCTCTACGGCCTGATCACCGCTGGCTTCGTGCACCGTGCGGGGCGCACCCCCTCGGCCGCCGACGCCCGCATCACCGACGCCCGCGTGGAGGAGCACCGCAATCTCGGCGTCGCGTTCTACAAGACCGGGATGCTCGACGAGGCGGCCCGGGAGTTCCGGCGCGTCGCCGAGCTGCGCGCGGGCGAGGCGAACGCGCATTTCTACTTGGGCCTCGTGGCCCTCAAGCAGGCCCGCTGGCACGAAGCGATGGAGGCCCTGCGGCTGGCGGCTGAAAAGGGCGGGGGCCGACCCGCGGTGTTCCACAACTTGGGGTTCGCCTTCGAGCAACTCGGCCGGCTCGACGAGGCCGAGGCCGCCTACGGCGAGGCGGCGACGCGCGCCCGCACCGACGCCAAGGTGTACCTGGGGTGGGGAATCGTGGCGCTCAAACGGGCCGACTTCGCGGGGGCCGGGGGGCGCCTCGACCGGGCGCGCGAGCTCTTCGGCAAGGTGCCGCCGGCGGTGTGGTTCTGGGCGCGCGCGCTCGCCGCCGCCGGGGCCGGGGACTTCGAGCTGGCCGAGGAGCTGGCCGAAGAGGGCGGCGAGGCCTACCCCTCCCACGCCCCGCTCCAAAACAATCTCGCCGTGCTGAAGGAGCTCGCCGGCGATCTCCCGGGCGCAGAAGACCTGCTCCGCGCCGCCCACAAGAACGAGCCGTCCCTCCCCCAGCTCTCCAAAAACTTGGGCGATCTCGCCTACCGCGCGTCGCGCTACGACGAGGCGTGGACCGCCTACCACCGCGCGATCGAGTTGGCGCCGGACTTGGGCGACGACGTGTATTTCAAGCTCGGGAACATCGCCTACAAGCGCAACGACCGCGATCTCGCGGCGCAGCTCTGGCGCAAGGCGCTGGAGATCAATCCCAAGCACGAGCTCGTCAAAGCCAATCTGGACACGTTGGGCGCGCTGTCGTGACGTCGGCGCCGGACGAGCGAGCGTTCCGGGCGCTCACCCAGAAGATCACGCGGGCGCGCGGCCTCGCCTGCGACAGCTACAAAGACCGCTGCCTGCGCCGGCGCATCGCGGTCCGGATGCGGGCCCGCGGGGTCCACACCTTCGAGGCCTACGGCGCGGTCCTCGATCAGGACCAGCGCGAATACGACCTCCTGCTCGATGCCCTCACCATCAACGTCACGAAGTTCTACCGGAATGCGGACACGTGGCGCGCCCTCGACCGCTGGCTCGACCCGCTGTGGCAGGCGCGCCGCGGCGAGATCCGCGCCTGGTCGGCGGGGTGCGCGTCCGGCGAGGAGGCGTATACCCTGGCGGTGGTGCTCGCGGAGACGGCGCGGCGCGCGGGCCAGGAAAGCCGGCTCGCGCGCACCCGCATCGATGCTACCGACATCGACCGCACGAGCCTCGAGCTCACGCGCGCCGCCGCCTACCCGGAGACCGCCTTCAGCGAGATGCCCCCCGCGCTCGTCGCCCGCTATTTCTCGGCGCCGCCACCCCCCCGACGCCCCGCGACCGATCTCCGCCACATCGTCCACGTCGCCAAGCACGACCTCACGAGCGAACCCCCGCCGGCCCCTCCCTACGACCTCGTCGTCTGCCGCAACGTCGTCATCTACTTCGACCGCGCCCTGCAGGAGCGGCTGTTCACCCAGTTCGCCGACGCCCTCACACCCGGCGGCGTCCTGGTGCTCGGAAAGGTGGAGACCCTGTTCGGCCCGGCGCGCCAGCGGCTCACCCTCGAGGTGCCGCGCGAGCGCATCTATCGGCGGGCCGAGCGATGACCGCCGCGCCGGCACCCCGCGAGACGATCGTCAAGGTGGCCGAGTGGGCGGCGGGGCGCGCCGACGCCGTGCTCGTCACCCTCGGGCTCGGCTCGTGCGTCGCGATCATGTTGCACGACCCCCGCGCCTGCGCGGGTGCGATGGCACACATCCTCCTCCCCGCCCGCACGCTGTCGCGCGACGCCAGCAATCCCGCCAAGTTCCCCGAAACGGCCGTGCCGCTGCTCGTCGAACGCCTCCGCGCGCTCGGCGCCGAGCCGCGCCGGCTTGTCGCCAAACTGGTCGGGGGCGCGAGCATGTTCAGCCAGTTGCTCACCCCGGGCTTCGTGCAGATGGGCGAGCGCAACATCGCGGCGGCGCGCGACGCCCTGCGCCGTCACGGGATCCCGGTGGCGGCCGAGGCCGTGGGCGGCACGGTCGGCCGCTCCGTGCGCTTCCGCGTCGCGGACGGCCACGTCGAGATCCGATCGGTCGGCACCGATGCCATCATCATCTGATCGCCGCCCGAGAGTCCTCGTCGTGGACGACAGCGCCCTCATGCGGCGCGTGCTGAGCGACGTCCTCGGCGCGGGCGACGGCATCGCCGGCGCGGGCGAGTTCCGCGTCGTGGGCACGGCCCGCGACGGGTTCGACGCCGTCCGCAAAGTCCACTCGCTCGACCCCGACGTGGTCACGATGGACATCGAGATGCCGGAGCTCGACGGACTCGGCGCCATCGGGTACATCATGTCCGAGACCCCGCGCCCCGTCGTCGTGGTGAGCGCCCACGCGGGCCCGGGCACGGGCGCGGCGATCCGTGCCTTGGAGCTCGGGGCGGTCGAGATCGTCGCGAAACCGGACGAACCCAACCGCACCACCCTGGAGCGCCTCGGCCCCGAGCTGCGGGCCGCGCTGTGGCGGGCCCTCGCCGCCGACGTCTCCCACGTCACGGTGATGGCCCGGCCCCCCGCGGTCGTGCGGCGGCCCCCGGACGCGGGCCTGCGCGTGCGCGCCAGTCTCGCCGTCGCCGTCGCCGCCTCCACCGGCGGCCCGCGCGCCCTCGCCGAAGTGGTCCCGCGCCTCCCGACCGGACGGGGCGCGGCGGTGCTCGTCGTCCAACACATGCCGCCCCGCTTCACCCGCTCGCTCGCCGAACGGCTCGACTCGCTCGCCGCCGTGCGCGTCGTCGAAGCCGACGACGGGGCACCCGTCGTCGCCGATACGGCATACGTGGCCCCGGGCGATTATCATATGCGAGTGGTCCCCACCGCCGAAGGGCCGGCGATCGCCCTCGACCAGGGGCCGCCCGTGTGGGGCGTCCGGCCGGCCGCTGATCCCCTGTTCCGCTCGGTGGCGCAGGTGTTCGGGTCGAGGAGCGTCGGCGTTGTCCTCACCGGGATGGGGCGCGACGGCGCGGACGGCGTGCGCGCCATCCGCGCGGCCGGCGGCGGCGCGATCGCCCAAGACCGCGCCTCGGCCGTGATCGCCGGGATGCCGACCGCCGCCGTCCAAATCGGCGGGGTCGACGCCGTGTTCCCGCTCGGCGAGATCGCGGAACAGATCGCCGCGGAACTCACCCGCCGGAGCGAGGGCGGCGCCGGCGGCGCGACGACGACCAGCGCCGCGACGGAGCGCCCGCAGTGAGCCGCGGCTACCTGCTCGTACGGGTGGATGACAAAGCCTACGGGCTCCCCCTCACCCGCGTGCTCGAGGTCGGCGACTTGGCCGAGGTCT
>DATLKW010000280.1:0-1878 GCA_035538175.1 Gemmatimonadales bacterium
AGCGGGCGGCCGGGCGGGGCGCGTCGCCACTCCCGCGCGCCCCGGGGTGTTGGTGTGACGTAACCTGGATCACCGAAGTCCCATTTATCATAAGCCAAGCGACTTTCACTACTCCTCAAGCTCTGGATGTCACCGTGCCTAGACCCGCCGCTGCGTTCTGCCTTGCTATCGCTCTGACCCTCTCGTCCGCCCTGGTCGCCCAGGCGCCCCCCGTACGCTGGGGCATGACCGCGGGCGTGGTGTCCTTCAATGCCATTCGCTCAGAGCAGGCGGTGACCACCACGCTCGAGTACGATCCGACCTCTTGGCTTACGCTCTCCATGATCCCGTCGGGCGTGCGGATCGCGCAGTCGCAGACGGCGACCGCGCCCGCCGCGTCGCGGACCGGGATCGCTGATCTCCCCGTCTCCGCCGCGGCCTCGTTTACATTGCCGGGCAGCTTGTCCCCGAATCTCGGAGCGGGCGTGACGGTCGGGCTCCCCACGGCGAGCTGCGGACTCGGGAGCAGCGTTACGAGCGTCGGCCTCGACGCCGGAGCGGGCATCGCGCCCTCGGACGCGTTCCACTTGTCGGTTGACGCGACGCGCAGCCTGACGAGCGGGGTGGCCCGATCGGCATTTATTCCCGCCCAATCCACGTGGGTGAGCACGGACGCCACTGTGATCCCGTCCGAGCGTTGGACGGCGACGCTCTCCTACGGAGCGGCCTACGGAGTACCCGACTCCATTGCCCCTCGTGAGCTCGGGGGCGGCGTGAGTTACAACATCCGGGGCCCGCTCGCCCTGACGCTCGACGCGAGTCACGGCCTCACGCACGGGTCACCGCGCTGGGTCTTTTCGATCGGCATTGGGACGGCGTTCTCAGGGACCTCCCCGGTCACCCCCACCGAGCCGTTCCGTCGCCTGCGGACGACATTCGTGGCGGGGAAGCTGGTGACCACCACGACTACGCCGTGCCAGTGACGCCCCGTCCCCCAGGGCCCCAGGCTTAAGGCACGAACTACGGGACACGCCCGGACCCCTAGGTCCCGCGTGCGGGGTACGACGCGCGTGACCGGCATCACACAGCTCCCGGTCGCCTGCTTCGAGCCCTCGGCCGCAAGTCCCGCGCGTGTCTCGCCCAGCGTTACCGTAAGGTCGCCGTTCCGCTCTTTAAGGCGTAGCACACGCCTTCAGAGGGAGTGTAGCCATGCTTTCCAAGTTGCTCGCAGTCGCGGTACCCCTCGCGCTGCCGACGTTGCTCGCCGCGCAGGCACCGACCGTGCCGCACGGCAAAGCCACGCGGACCCGCGGCGAAGTGGTCGCGGCCAAAGAAGACAAGGATCGCGATCGGGATGACCGCTCGAAGCAGGAGGACAAGGATCGGGATCGCGACGACCGCGGTCGCAACCCGAACGCGGCCACGCCGGCGATTCCGGCGCACGGTGAAGGCCCGGCCGTGCCGGCCAAGCCCGGGAAGGGCGAACCCCACCGGACAGGCAGTCACCGGCCGTAGAGCGGTTTCGTAGTAAGCGTTGCAGAGTCCCAAGGGGGGGTGCGCCCCCGTCGTGCCCCCGCTGGGACCTCCCACCCGCCGTCGCTCCTCGTTTCGAAGTCGCTCGACTCCTCACAGAGACGCTGATCGCCACACCCAACTCGCCGCGAGGAACGTTCCCTCGTAGGCGGCAGCCCGGACTGCAATAGATATCCCATAGTGCCGTCCGTCCTCTGCGCGGCGGCGATAGCCGGTCGCCCGAGACCGAGCGGCTATCTTTCCGCTCCCGTGCTCTTTCGCGATCTCGTCCAAACCTCCCGCGCCGTCGGCGAGGCCAGCGGCCGCCGTGCGAAGACCGACATCCTCGCGGCGCTCCTCAAGCGGGCGGGGCCCGAGGAGGTGGAA
>DATLKW010000281.1:0-5805 GCA_035538175.1 Gemmatimonadales bacterium
CCACGCCGAAAACCGACTCGGGGATCCCGGCCTCGGCGGCGAGCAGCGCGGTGAGATGAGCCAGATCCTGCGCCAGGCGCAGCGCGCCACGAAGCTCCTGCGCGGGCTCCTGCGGTTCGTGCACGCCACCGACCGCGAAACCGGCCGCGTGAACCTCAACGACGTGGTCCGGGGCGCGCTCGACCTCGTCTCCTATCGCTTTAGCGTCGACGAGATCACGGTCGGCGGTCGCCTCGACTCCAACCTCCCCCTGGTCGAAGGCGACGCGATCAAACTCGAACAGGTCGTCGTCAATCTCCTGGCGAACGCCATCGACGCGCTCCGCCACATTACGCCGCCACGCCAGCTCACGGTCGACACATGGACCCGCGATGCCCAGGTCTGCGTGGCGGTGACCGACAACGGCCGTGGTGTTCCCCCGGAGTTCGCCACGCGGCTCTTTCGGCCCTTCGCCACCACCAAGGGCCGCCGGGGCACGGGCCTCGGGCTCTATATCTCGCGCCAAATCGCCCGCGAAGCTGGCGGTGAGCTCACCCTCGCCTCCCCCCCGGCCAGGGGAGCGCGCTTCGTGCTCTCGCTGCCGCTTGCAGCTGCTGCGGCCACGCCCGCCGCCCCCCCGACGCCGGCGGAGCCCGCGCCCGCTGTTTCTGTCCCTGCGCCCGCCGTCGCGGCTCCACCCACCCTCGAAGCTTCGGCACCCGCACGGGGCGCCGCCGCGCCGGGGCTCCTTGTCGGCGTGTCCGTCCTCATCGTAGACGACGAAGAAGGGGTCCGACGCCCCATGGGCCGCTACCTCGCGCGGAAGGGCGCGACGATCGAAGAGGCGGGCGACGGCGTGGAGGCACTCAGCCGCCTCGCGACCGCGTCGCCCGACGTCATCCTCGTCGATCTGCGCATGCCGCGGATGAGCGGCATGGAGCTCTACGAACGCCTCGAGGAGCAGCGGCCCGACCTTGCGTCCCGCGTCCTCTTCCTCTCAGGAGACGTGTCTCAGCTCGCGGAGCCGGGCAACACGCCGGTGCCGCGGGAACGAGTCCTCGTCAAGCCCGTCGAGCTGGCGGAGCTCGAACGACGCCTCGCGGCGTTCGTCAAAGAAATCGGCGGACAGAAGCGCTCTCGAGGGTCGCCAGGATCAGCACCGGGAGGAGCAACCCCAGGGGACGGCTAGGGTGGCTCGTCGGGGCGTCGTGGGCTAAGATGTACTCATGTTGGTGGTCGTCGTGCTGCTCGCGACGGTGGTGTTGCGAGTCGCGATCGTGGCCGTAGTCGTGTACCTGCTACTGCCGCAGGGTCCAGTGTGCCCCCGCTGTCGCTTCGACATGGCTGCGCTCCAGAACCGCTTCCTCGACCGACTGATGCCCGTGCTGCAACGGCGCTGGTGCCTGGCGTGCGGCTGGAATGGCGTCGTCCGACGGGTGCGAACCGCTCAGCCACGCCCGCGCGCCCCCAGCCGCGCCCCGACGCCGGCCCCTCAACCCCCCCGCCGATCCCCACGCTGATTCAGTCGAGCGTCGTGATCAGCCGCGCTGCCCGCTCGTAGAAGAAATAGTCCCAGGCCCAGTTCAGCAGGACGAACAGCTTGTTGCGGAAGCCGATCAGTTGGATCAGGTGGACCACCAGCCACACCACCCAGGCGGGAAACCCCGTGAACGAGATCCCGCGGATGTAAGCGACCGCGGCGTTGCGACCGATCGTCGCCAGTGAGCCGGGATCGTGATAGTCGAAAGGCACCGCCTCCCGGCCAGCCAGACGGCGCCGGATGTTGCGAGCGACCGTCTCGGCCATCTGGATGGCCACCGGCGCCATCATCGGCAAGGGTGCCCCAGCGACTTCGAGGTAGGCGGCATCCCCGATGACGTAGATCTCGGGATGCCCCGGGACCTCGAGTGTCGGGGCGACGGCCACGCGACCCTGCCGCGCCGTCGAGAGCCCAAGGCGAGCGGTTAGACCGGCGGCCTGGACACCGGCGGCCCAGATGAGCGTGCGGGCGGGGATCACCTCGCCGCTCTTCAAGGTCACGCACTCGCCGTCATACTGCGCGACGGTCGCCCCAAAGCGCACCTCGACGTGCTTGCGCCATAGGGTCTCGGCCGCGGCCTCGCGCAACCGCGCGGGCATCGGGCCCAGCAGCCGATCCGTCCCCTCGAGCAACAGGACGCGCACGTCCTTCACGTTCAAGCGCGGATAATCTTTCACGAGGACCAACCGGATCAGCTCCGACAGTGCCCCGGCCATCTCCACGCCGGTCGGCCCGCCCCCCACCACGACGAACGTGAGCATCGCGCGGCGACGCTCCCCGCCGGTCTCGAGCATCGCCTGCTCGAAGCCGCGCAGGACGTGATTGCGAATCCGGATCGCGTCGGGAATGTCCTTCAGGCCGAGCCCGTGGTGCATGATGCCCTCGAGCCCGAAGTAGTTCGTCTCCCCACCGACCGCCAGGATGAGATAGTCGTAGGCGAGGGTCCCATCCGCCGTCACCAGTCGCTTCGCGGCCGGGTCGAGCCCCGTCACCTCGGTCATGCGGAAGTCGAAGTTCCGCTGGCCGCGGAGGATCGCCCGGACCGGCTTGGCGATCTGCTCGGGCTCGAGCCCAGCGGTCGCCACTTGGTAGAGGAGGGGCTGGAACAGGTGATAGTTATGGCGATCGACCATCACGACGTCGACGGGCACCCTCCGGAGCCGCCGCGCCGCCCGAAGCCCCCCGAACCCGGCCCCGACGATGACGACCGTCGGGCGGCCAGACGCCGCGCGCGCCGCGGGCGCCGCGGGCACCGCCTGCTCGCGCCGCGCCCCTCCAGGCGCGGCGGTCGTGATCGGCTCGGTCATCCACACCTCCGGCATCCCTCCGCTGACGCTACCCCTCGGCGCGTGGCCCGCCCCCGCTCCGCGCACGTCCTTGCCCGCCGCTGAGCGGGACAGGTATCATCCCACCGTTCATGACCACCCGCTTCCCACGCGCGCTCTCGCTCCCCCTCACCCGCTCCCTGGTCGGTAAGAAGGTCCTCATGGCCCTCACGGGCCTCGTTCTTTTCGGGTTCGTCGTGGGACACATGCTCGGCAACCTGAAGGTGTTTCAGGGGCCGGAGCACTTCAATGGCTACGCCGAGGCCCTGCGCACGGTGGGCACGCCGTTCGTCGGGCGCGGCTGGCTCCTCTGGATGGTGCGCTCCCTCCTCCTCGCGTCGGTGCTCGTGCACATGTGGGCTGCCTATGCCGTGACGCGCGCGAGCCAGCGGGCGCGGCCCGTGGACTACCGCGGCCTCGAGCGCGTGGAGACGACCTATGCGGCGCGCACCATGCGGTGGGGGGGCGTCCTCATCTTCGCGTACGTCGTCTATCACCTGCTCGATCTCACGTTCGGCCGGCTGAACCCGAGCTTCGTGCCGGGCGACCCCTACCACAACCTCGTGGCCAGCCTCGGGCGTTGGCCTGTGGCGGCGGGCTACATCGTCGCCGTCACCTTCGTCGGCCTGCACTGCTATCACGGCCTGTGGAGCGCGTTCCAGACGCTGGGCTGGAATCGGCCGCCGAGTTTCGCCTGGCGCCGGGGGGCGGCGGGAGCCATCGCCGGCGCGATCACCGCCGGCTACCTCGCCATTCCGGTAGCGGTGCTCGGCGGGGTCGTGCGCTGACGATGGAGCTCCGCCCCCGGGTGCCCGCCGGACCCCTCGCCGACAAGTGGGACCGCCACCGCTCCGCGCTCCGCCTCGTCAACCCCGCGAACAAACGCAAGCACCGGATCATCGTCGTCGGGTCCGGGCTCGCGGGGGCGTCCGCGGCCGCGTCGCTGGCCGAGCTCGGCTACTACGTGACGTGCTTCTGCTTTCAGGACTCCCCCCGCCGCGCCCACTCGATCGCGGCCCAGGGTGGCATCAACGCCGCCAAAAACTACGCGAATGACGGCGACTCGGTGTTCCGGCTCTTCTACGATACCATCAAAGGCGGCGACTTCCGCTCGCGTGAGGCGAACGTGTACCGGCTCGCCCAGATCAGCGCCCACATCATCGACCAGTGCGCTGCCCAAGGCGTCCCGTTCGCTCGGGAATACGGAGGCCTCCTCGCCAACCGCTCGTTCGGGGGCGTGCAGGTGTCGCGCACCTTCTACGCGCGCGGCCAGACAGGGCAGCAACTCCTCCTGGGCGCCTACCAGGCCCTGTGCCGGCAGATCGGCCTCGGGCAGCTCAAGATGTACCCCCGCTCGGAGATGCTCGACATCGTGGTGGTCGACGGACGCGCGCGCGGCATCGTTGTGCGCGATCTGGTCGACGGACGCGTCAGTACCCACGTCGCCGACGCCATCGTGCTCGCCACGGGGGGGTACTCGAACGTTTACTACCTCTCGACCAACGCCAAAGGCTGCAACGTCACGGCGATCTGGCGCGCGCACAAACGGGGCGCCGCGTTCGCGAATCCCTGCTTCACCCAGATTCACCCCACCTGCATCCCGGTCACGGGCCCGCACCAGTCGAAGCTGACCCTGATGAGCGAGTCGCTCCGCAACGACGGCCGCATTTGGGTCCCGCAGCGCGGCGGCGACACCCGGGCGCCCGCCCAGATCCCCGAGGACGAGCGCGATTACTACCTCGAGCGCCTGTACCCGAGCTTCGGCAACCTCACCCCCCGCGACATCGCCTCGCGACGGGCCAAAGAGGTGTGCGATGACGGCCGCGGCGTGGGGCCGGCGGGGCACGGCGTCTACCTCGACTTCCGCGACGCGATCGCCCGGCTCGGCCGCCAGATGATCGCGGAGCGCTACGGCAACCTGTTCGAGATGTACCAGCGCATCACGGCGGAGGACCCCTTCGAACAGCCGATGCGCATCTACCCCGCCCCGCATTACACCATGGGGGGGCTGTGGGTCGACTACAACCTGATGACGACCGTGCCGGGGTTGTACGCGATCGGCGAGGCGAACTTCTCCGACCACGGCGCCAACCGGCTCGGCGCCAGCGCTTTGATGCAGGGGCTCGCCGACGGCTACTTCATCCTGCCCTACACGATCGGCGACTACCTCGCCGAGGCGAAGCTCGCCCCGCTCGACGCCACCCACCCCGAGCTGCGACGCACGGAGGCGGAGGTGAGCGACCGGGTGACGCGCTTGGTGAGCGTGCGGGGGCGGCGCAGCACGGAAGCCTTTCACCGGGAACTCGGACAGCTGATGTGGGACAAGTGCGGCATGACCCGCAACGCCACGGGCCTGCGCGAGGCGATCGCGCGCATCGGCGCGCTGCGCGAGGAGTTCTGGAAGGACGTCTACGTCGGCGGCCGGGGCGAGGACCTGAACCAGGCCCTCGAGCACGCGGGGCGCGTCGCCGATTTCCTCGGATTCGCCGAGCTGCTGTGCCACGACGCCCTGCAGCGCGAGGAGTCGTGCGGCTCACACTTCCGCGAGGAGCACCAAACCGCCGCCGGCGAGGCGCAGCGCGACGACGAGCATTTCGCCTACGTGGCGGCGTGGGAGTTTCAGGGCGTCGGCGCGCCGCCCGTCCTCGCCAAAGAGCCTCTGGCCTTCGAGACCGTGCACCTTGCGACCCGGAGCTACCAGTAATGCGCTTGACGCTGCACGTGTGGCGACAGGCGGCGCCCACCGCACGGGGCGCGTTCGTCCGCTACGACGTCGCGGACGCGAGCCCCGACATGTCGTTCCTCGAACTCCTCGACGTCCTCAACGAACAGTTGACCGCCCGCAAGGAAGACCCGATCGCGTTCGATCACGATTGTCGCGAGGGGATCTGCGGGGCCTGCGGCATGGTCATCAACGGCCGCCCCCACGGCCCGCGGCGCGCCACCACCACCTGCCAGCTG
>DATLKW010000282.1:0-2734 GCA_035538175.1 Gemmatimonadales bacterium
CGCGCGCCGCAGCGGCGTCGCCACCCAAAGCGGCTACTGCCGCCCCGAGAGCCGTCCGCGAGTCATGATCCGGGGCGGCAGCGAGGGCTGCTTGCGCAAGCAGGTGACCATCGTTCACTGCGGCGTGATACGGCTCGACGAGGTCTGAAGGAATCGGCGGCCCCCGGCCCTCCATGCGCCCAAGCTCGACGCATCCGGCGAGAAAGAGGGGATCGTAGTGGCCACGCGCACCACGTGCCTGAGCGATGGCGATGAGGTGCGGAAGCGCGGCGTAGCTGGCGGTATAGACATCGCCTTGATGGCAAAGTGCACTCCAAAGGGCGAACCAAGCACTACCGGGCGTGGCGCCCGACCGAGAGTCAGACGACGCCCGCTCGAGGAGGTTCGGGATGTCGGTCGCCGGGCCGTACGCGTCGTGGAGTTCGGTCCAGCGAGCTTCCGCAATGTGAGTATTCAAGGGACTTTCTCGCGCCGTCTAACGGATCGCGCTTAAGCTGCGGGCGACTCGATCACCGGCGCAAGAGTGGTGGACGAACGTCCACGCCTGCCAGGGCGCAAACACTCTGCTTCCATTAGAGCGACCACCGCCCGCCAGCTTCAAGCGCTTGTTAGAACCTATGTAGGGGTGGCGCCCCACGCAGACGGGCCGCCACTGTTCAAGCTCCTTTCCAGTTCTCACGCTAGGAGGAGCTTATGCGAACCGCAGCGACCCGTCCCAACCTGGAGCCTGCTGATCTCACACTATCGGTCGCCTTCGAACTCGGCAATACCCAGTGGCGCGTCGCGTTCGCGCGAGGCCTCGGTCAGCCACTGCTGGTCCGCACCATCGCGGCGCGCGCGTTGGCGTCCTTCGAGAGCGAGCTCGCCCGGGCCAAGGCGCACTTCGGGCTCCCCGCGCACGCGGCGGTGCGGAGTTGCTACGAGGCCGGGCGCGACGGGTTCTGGTTGCACCGGTATCTCCGCACGCGCGGGGTCGCGAACGACGTGGTCGACTCCTCGAGCATCGAAGTCAATCGTCGCGCCCGGCGGGCCAAGAGCGATCGCCTCGACGCGTGCAAGCTGGTGACCATGCTACTGCGCGCGGACGCCGGCGAGCCGCACGTCTGGAGCGTCGTCCGGGTCCCGAGTGTCCCGGACGAGGACCGGCGGCAGCTGCATCGCGAGCTGCTGTTTGTGCGGCGCGACCGCGCGCGCCTCACCAACCGTATCAAAGGACTGCTCGCGAACCAGGGCCTGGTTTTCGAGACGCTCGCCGATCTCCCCACCCACCTCGGTACCGCCCGGCTCTGGGACGGGACCCCGCTGCCGCCGCGGCTGGGCGCCCGCCTCGAGCGCGAGTGGAGCGGGGTGGCGGCCCTCACGCAGCGGCTCCAGGCCCTGCGGGCCGAGCGGCGGGAGCTGCTGCAGACCAGCGACGATCCCGCGATCGCGCGCGTCCGCCAACTCCTAGCGCTCCGCGGCATCGGGCCCGAGACGGCGTGGCTCTACGTGATGGAGTTCTTCGGGTGGCGGACTTTCCGCAATCGCCGGGAGATCGGCGCCCTCGCCGGGCTGGTGCCCACGCCCTACCAGAGCGGCGACGTCCAGCACGAACAGGGGATCTCGCGCGCCGGCAATCGCTACATCCGCACGGTCGCGATCGACCTCGCCTGGGGCTGGCTCCGCTACCAGCCGCGGAGTGCGCTCACGCGCTGGTACCAGGCGCGCTTCGCGCGCGGCAGTAGTCGGGTGCGCAAGATCGGCATCGTCGCGGTGGCGCGCAAACTCCTGATCGCCCTGTGGCAGTATCTCGAAACGGGGTGCATCCCGGAGGGCGCGGCCCTGAAAGCGTAGGGCCGCGGGGGACAGACCCTCGGCTCCTGCTGGAGAAGCGGCCCGCGCATGCCGCCGGGTGCGCAGGCGCGCACCGTGTGTTAGATGGGGTCCGCTTCTCCGCGCTGCGATTCGCCCGCCGGGCGGACACAGGTTTGGGTGTTCGGCAAGCGCCGACACGGATAGGAGGTCGTTCGCGGGCTTTGCGCCCCGAACGCAGGCAGCGACCAGTAGCGAGCGAGTGGAGGACGTACTCGAGGACTAAGGAAACGGCGACGAACCGTGTAGAACGCGATCACTCTGGAGTCGACGGCTTGACAGATTGCCCCTCATAGGAGGCGGCTCGCTTACCCAGCAGCCAGACGACTCCGCGCGTTCCGCAGGTCGCGGCGCCTTGGTAGGAGCTGCGAACCAGGCAAACAGAAAGCCGATCAGTCCGAGCAGAGCGACGCCCGCAAAGGCCAGGTATGCGCTACTCGACATGACTACGTCTCCTTCCAGGCCCAATGCTCCTACAAACAACAACGCGCCGAGACCGAGGAAAAGCAAGAGGGACACCGCCACATGCTCCCGACGCTCGCTCAGCGCAGCATCGAGCGGTGCAAATGCGATGAGTAGAGTACCGACTTCTCTCATCGCATCTTCGATTCGCTGCGCGGCACTCTTCACTTCGGTGTGATCTGGCATGGACCAGTCGTCGGGTCTGGCGTGGGGGTGTGAACTACGTGCGACTCGAGCGAGCCGCCTAACGGATCGCGCTTAAGCTGCGGCGCCGACCCTCGTCGACGCCACGTCGCTTGAGATTACCGCAGAGCTCGGTGGGGCACAAACGCAATTCCTCCTAAGACCGGGCGCCGTCAGCTTCAAGCGCTTGTTAGACGGCGCGTCCAGCCGCTCTCGCCTTTCAATCGGCATCGAGGAT
>DATLKW010000283.1:0-20434 GCA_035538175.1 Gemmatimonadales bacterium
GTTTGCCTCTTCACCAGCGGGCTCGAGCGCAAAACGATGGCTGATTGCCTGAACGGACTCCTCCCAAACAGGTCCCCCCAAGAGCACGTGGACCTCTGAGAAAACCGCAAAGGGCGCGACCAGGGACGCGCCAGCCTGGAAGGAAAGCGCCCACTTGGGGAATTCGTTGGGCGGCTTGCCCTCACTAAGGCGGCCGATGATCGCCTCTACGTTGCGGGCATGCATGTAGAGGCGGCGATCACGCTGTCTCTTCGCCCGGCGCTTGTAGAAGTCCACCCAATCTTGGAGCAGAAGGTCTACGCTAAGCAGCCGTCCCCCACCCTTCTCATCCTCCCGCACGTAGCCCTCATCCTTGAGGCGTCGAAGCACTCGAGACACGAGGCCCGGACTTAGCTTCAGTTTGGAAGCCAGCTGACGCACTCCCGGATAGGCCAACCCGTTGCTGAGCATGTACCGAAGTACAAGGGACGACCGGTCTGCAAACGGGCTTCCCGCGGATAGGGGTGACCGGGCCCAGCTGCTCCCCATGCTCTGATCACCGATCCGTCTGTCGACCAAGACGCCCGGGGCTCGAATAAGCGCCTGCCCGCGCGCGTCGAGGTAGCCAATTCCCTGCTGGCGCAGCCAGTCAGCCATTCGGCCGCCCAGTTGAGGCACGGCAACCACCGGAACGGCATTGAGGGAAGCTGCGGCGCGTTTGACCTGTTCTGCTGCCTGTACGATGGCCGCGCCGTGAGCGCTCGCTTTGACCTCGATTGCCAGGATGAGGCGCTCCTTCCGCGGACCCTTGAGCTCCACAAGCATGTCCGGGGATGCCGTGCTCCGGCGGGCGCCGCTCTTTATGCGGTATCGGAGTCCTAAGTCCTCGCTCAAGCCAGCAAGAACCCCCTGAACTCTCGATTCAAGCTCTTTGCTATTCACTTGGGCTCGCTGTATATTCGTATGTAGTAGTATACTGTACAGTAAACAGACTATCAATTGTAAACAAAAGCAGCCTCTGTCGCAACCCTGGGCGCCCACCACGTGACCGCGGCGCCGCGGCTACGGCTTCTTGTTCTACGCCCTGGGGATAGTCCTCACGCAGGCCTTTAACGGCGCGGACGACACCTGGACGCCGACCTGGATCAACTTCGGTTGCTTCTGGCTGTGGGAGATCCCACTTGCCTACGTGCTCGGGCGGGTAGTGGGCCTAGGGCCGTTCGGCGTGTTCCTGGCCGTTACGATGGCGTACTCGATGCTCGGGGTCGTGTCGGCGGTGCTCCTTCCGGCGGGGTCGCTGGAAAGAGCGCCGCGTGTGAGGAGGCTCGGGGCGCAGCGCCGAAGGACCGGCGTCGGCCGCCCGGGGGAGGTCGCTCGTCCCGGCGGGGCGACGACGCGACCTCCCACGGTGCTGGAGCTTTAGCGGCGGCGCTTGGTCTTGCGCTTCGCCGGGGCTCGCTTCGCCTTGGCCTTCGGTCGTGCGGTCCGCTTCTTGGACTTGGGGCGTCGCGGAGCGGTCTTGGGTCGGGCGCGCGCCGCCTCGGGCGCTCGCGCGACCGCCCGGACCGAGTGGACCGCGAACGTCGTTCCCTGAGGGTCCACGCAGACGGCGATGCGGTCCCCACCCGCCACCTCCATCGGGGCCGTGACGATCTTGCCCCCTGACCGGCCCGCAGTGGCGGCGGCGCGGTCGGCGTCCACGACGCGGACGTAGGGGAGCCAGGCCGGGGGCCCCGCCTTCTCGGGCCCCTTGTTGTAAATGCCGCCGATCGGTCGCTTCTGGCCCGCGTACCCGAACATCCAATACACGCCGGCCGGGCCCATGTCCATCGACGACACGTACTCCCAGCCGAAGAGGGTCCGGTAGAACTCCCAGGCGGCCTTGTAGTCCGTCGTAGCGAGCTCGTGCCACGAGAAGTCGCCGACACCGGGCTCGGTAGGTCCCCCGGGCCCCATGCTCGGCCGGTACACGGCGAACGTCGCGCCCTGGGGATCGGCGAGCACCGCGAAGCGACCGACGGGAATGGTCTCGGGCGCCTTGAGCACGCGACCACCGAGCGACGTGGCCTGCCGCACCAAGGCGTCCACGTCCGCCGCCCAGACGTAGGTGAGCCAGTACGGCGGCGCGCCCCGCCGCCGTTCCTCGTCGGGGAGACGCATCAGGCCGCCCATCGGTCCGGCGTCGGTCACCCACAGGCGGTAGTTCGGATTGTGCTCCCAGTCTTGCACCTTCCAGCGGGTGACGCTCGGGTAGAAGCGGGCAGCGGCGTCAGGGTCGGTCGTGGTGAGCTCATGCCACACGAACCGGCCGCGTTGCGCGGAAGCGGCGGGCATAGGTCGGGCCTCCCTTTGGGATTCGCGTCGCGACGGCGGGGGAAGAAGTTTCTCGTCTCGGGACGGGGCCAGTCAAGGGCGGCCCGTTTTGACGCCCGCAGGCCGCGCGCTACAATCCAGGAGCCTATGCCACCGAAACGGTCAAAGCGGGGGTCGCGGGCGCGCGGCGCCCCGACGGGTGTGGTGCCTGACCAGGCGCTCCGCGACCAGGTGATCGACTTGCTCCGCGTCGGTCATGCACACGTGGGATTCAAGGACGCCGTGCGGGACTGGCCTGTGGCACTGCGGGGCGAGAAACCGCCCGGTCAGCCGTTCACGGGGTGGCGGCTCCTCGAGCACCTCCGCCTCGCGCAATGGGACATCGTGGAGTTCACGCTCTCCGCCACCCATGTGTCCCCCGATTGGCCGGCCGGCTACTGGCCCGAGCAGGACGGGCCCCCCGACGCGGCCGCCTGGGACCGAAGCGTCGCCCAGGTGGAGGCCGATCGGGACCGCATGGTGCGCATCGTCCGGGCCCCAACAACCGATCTATTCGCGCGGATTCCCCACGGCAGCGGCCAAACCGTGCTGCGCGAGGCGCTGCTCATCGCCGACCACAACGCCTACCACGTCGGGGAGCTCGTGCTCCTGCGGCGGCTCTTGGGGATCTGGAAGCGCGACCGGTAAGCGCGCGGCGTCTTGTCGCGCGCGCGCAGCGGATGCGCCGGTTGACAGAGCGGGAGCGAGACGCCACGCTAGGGCGTCCCTGCGCCCGGCGAGCCCCGCATGCGGACCAGCGGTCAGACGGTCATCGACAACGTTTCCGCGCCCATCGAGCAGGTGTTCGCCCTGCTCACGGACCCCGTGCGCATGGCCGCCTGGCTGCCGGGTTGCAGCGGGATCGAGAGCGCTGGGCCGCTGCGCAGGGGGGCGCGGTTCAAGGCGCGGTTCGGACCGCGCGTCACCGAGTTCGAGGTCGTGGACTTCAGCCCACCGACCACGTTCGGGTGGGTGGAGCGCGGCGCGCGCGTTGGGTGGAAGACGTTTTTCCGGCTGGACCGGGTGACCGGATCAACGGCCCTGACGGTCCGCGACGTGTGGGCGCCGCGCTCGGCGCTTGCGTGGCTCAGAGGTCGGCTGTTTGACAGGCGGCGCGTGGACAGTCAGCTCGCGCAGATCCTCTCGAACGTGCGCCGCCTCCTCACGGCGTGATGCCCCGCGCGCGCTAGCGCTGGTACAAGGCCGGCAGACGCTCCTCGAGCAGGCGCAGCTTCGGCAAATCGTTATACACGATGTATGGGCTCGTGAGATGCCGCGCCAAGTAGTCCTGGTGGTAGCCCTCCGCGGGATAGAAGCGGTCGAGCGGCGCCACCTGCGTCACGATCGGCCGAGCGTACTCGCCACTCGCGGCGAGCCCCGCCAGGAACGCCTGCGCGGCCCGCTGCTGCGTGGGGGTGCGGTAGAACACCACCGACCGGTACTGGCTCCCCTCGTCCGGTCCCTGGCGGTTCTTCTGCGTGGGGTCGTGCGCCACGGTAAAGAACACACGCAGGAGCTCCTCGTACGACACGCGCTGAGGATCGAAGGTGACTTCGACTGACTCCGCGTGACCGGTCGCGGATGTACTGACGAGCACGTAATGCGCCGTCACCGCACTTCCACCGGCGTACCCCGAGACGACGTGGGTTACGCCGCGCACGTGCCGGAACACCGCGTCCACACCCCAGAAGCAGCCGCCGGCGAAGACGGCCGTGTCTCTTACCTGCGCGCCGGCGCCCCGTGCGCCCACGCTCGCGCCGACCCCCGCGAGCAACGCCCCCGTCCACATCAGTCGCATCACGTTCCCTTGCCGCTGCATTCCAGTGGTCCCCTTTCCCGTCAGCGCTCCTGCCACGTCGGACGCAGGTCGCGGGTCACGAACGCCATCAGCCGATCGACTAAACTCCCGTAGGCCGCCTTGGGATCCGACGCCGCGAAGTACGGTACGCCGCCGGAGATCGAGAGTTCACCCACCCGGTCGCTCGCCACGGCGCTCGAGCGCCACAGCGTGCCTCCCGACTCGGTCGAGAGCAGCCGCACCGTGAGCTCCGCCGACACCGTGGCGGCCACGTGCCCTTCTACGAGGCTCAGGAGACCCGCCTCCGGCTTGACGCCCGACACCTTGAGATGTCCCACGAACACGGCAGGGACGTCCTTGGCGCGGCCCAAGGCCTGGGCTGCGGCCGGCCCGAACTCGCGCTCCCCCACCCGTGCCACGAGCGTGTCCTCAGAGCCGAGCTCGAGCAGTTCGATCCCGCTCTGGCTCGCGAGCACGTCCTCGGAGAAGCGCGCCGTCGCGACGTCAGGGAGCGAGCCCTTGGCGTTCTCGCCCGTGAAGGTCACAAGCGCCACCCGGCGGTAGGGCAGGAGATCGAGCCGCGGGGGCACGAGCACCCGGTGCGCTCGGACCCCGCCGCCGCATGCGGCAACCGCAGCAAGGATCACGACCCTGACCAGGGTCGCCGGGCGTGGGAGCATGGAGGGGGTCACCGGCGGTCCTTAAGTGTTGGTACTGCTTAAACTAACGTACTCAAGCGTGTCCAGGCACTAGCGGCTCGCTCTCCACCCCCCACCCTTTCCAGTCCCCGAGGCTAGCCGCCTCCGCAGATACTACGTCGCGAGGGGGCGCGGCGGACGTGCTGACGGGGAGGGCTGGTAGCCGGCGTGCCTCCGCGTTCTGTCAGTTGACCTTGAGCACCGCTTCGATGAAGCTGAGCGTCTTCGTCTCGACCCACTCGACCGACACCGCTTCGACCTTCATGGTGCCGATACGGTCGCTGCTCGTCGTCACCACCCGGCCCTTCGCAGGTGACGGCTTGATGTCTCGCCCGACGGCGATGCCGCGCCGCGGATCGCAGCGGAACGCGAGCACTGAGGCGAGCGCATCCCCGCCCGGCGCCCGGGGCCTGAAGGTGAGCTCGATACTGGGGTAGCCGCCCGCTGTGTCGCTCGCGTCTTCGATCGAGGCCTCGTGCCCGGCCGCCTTGAGCTCGTCCCGCATGCGCTCGAACACGGCGCGCACGACCTTTTGGAGACGGTCGCCGCAGCTCCGCCGGCGGCGTTGCGCCTCGTCCGGTGCCGGCGTCCCCGCCTTTGCCGGCGCGGTCCGCCCTGCATAGGCCTTCAGCAGGGCACGCAGCTTGTCCAGACTCTTGTCGGTCATGCGTCCCCTCGCCCGATGACGAGATGATACGCCCGCGCGAGGGGACGGCGGTAGACCCCGCAGCGTAGCGGCAGCGGCGGGTGAGGCGGAGGGGGGCCGCTCGCCAGAGGCGAGCGGAGCGATCTTAGGAGCTCAGAGCCGCGAGCAGCCGCTGCACGCGCGGCCACTCGGAGAGCGGCAGGACATCGTCGTCCGATTCGAGCACGAATGACGGCTGTCCGAGGCACCCGGTGCTCGTCAGGGCGACCCGCTGGGCGCACGTCAGGTAGGGATACACGGCGTCGCGGTGCAACACCCACACGGCCGAATCGCCGAGCGCCGGGTGCGGGCCCGGCCCGAGGCGGAAGAACATCAACTCCCAATCGTGCCCGTCGAAAGTGCGAATCCGCGCATCGTAGGCCTCGGTATCGTCGCAGCTGTGCATCACACGCGCGATGATGCCGCACGGCGCTTCGTAGCGTATGTCGCGCTGGGCCTTGGTGAGCACGCCCGCGACGATGGCATCGGCCACCGCGAGCCGCCCGGCAAGCGCATGATCCGTAGCGGGGAGCCGCGCCGCCCGCGCGACCGCCGCATCGTGCGTGACGTGCGCGCAGCCCGCGACCAGCGCACCGACGAGCGCCGCCCACCGGGTACGCGCGCTGCGAGTGCGGTCGAAAGATCCGAACGGTCCCTGATCTGTGTTACGCATACGACTCCGCCCTGTTCTATCCTCTGAACCAAGGATTCGCAAGAGCGGTGCCAGGTCATGATGGCGCGCCACGCGTGCATGCTTGTGGCGTGCTCGCCGCAGGCTTGGGGCAGAACCGATACAAGGTCGCGCACCCTGGCAAGGCGCGGCGAAGCTGGCGACGCGCAAGGGTCGCGGAACCCGTGCTCCCCGCGCGACGTTTGACACGGAGCCGTAAGTCGTGTATTGCCAACTCCCTCGCATGCGAGCTCCGCACATCGTGGCAACACCACTCGATCGACCAGCTACACAGAGCGGCACGCTTCGCTTGGGCGGCGATCGGCCCGTCCACCGCTTGGGCTTCGGCGCGATGCGCCTCACGGGCCCCGGCATCTGGGGCGAGCCGCCGGACCGCGCGCAGGCGATCGCGGTCCTGCGGCGCGCCGTCGAGCTCGGCGTCGATTTCATCGACACCGCCGACTCGTACGGCCCCGAGACGAGCGAGCGCCTCATCGCCGAGGCCCTGTTCCCTTATCCCGCAGACTTGGTGATTGCCACGAAGGGCGGACTCGAGCGCCCCGGCCCCGATCGCTGGACCCCCAACGGCCAGCCGGCGCATCTGCGCGCGGCCTGCGAAGGCAGCCTCCGCCGGCTGCGGCTCCAGTGCATCGAGCTGTACCAGCTCCACCGGATCGACCCTGCCGTGCCGCTAGACGACCAGCTCGATGTGCTCCTCCGGTTGCGGGAGGAGGGGAAGATCCGCCAGCTCGGCCTCTCCGAGGTGTCGGTCGCGGACATCGCGCTGGTGCGCCAACGCACCCCGATCGTCTCGGTACAGAATCGTTACAACTTGGTCGACCGCCACGTATCGCCCCCCACCGCTGGCGTGGCGAAACCGCAGGCGCCCGAGCAGGTGCTCGAATACTGCGAGCGCCACGGCATCGCGTTCATTCCGTGGTACCCGCTCGGCGCGGGCCAGCTCGCCGGGCACGGGGTCGGGCTCGCCCGCAGGGCGGCGCGGCTGGCCAAGTCGTGGCTCCGCGGACGCTCGGCCGCGACGTCAGCGGGCTCCCTCGCTCGGGTGGCGATGCGGCTCGGGGCGAGCCCTGCCCAGGTGGCGCTCGCTTGGCTCCTGCGACGCTCCCCCGTGATACTGCCGATCCCGGGAACCTCGAACCTCAAGCACCTCGAGGAGAACGTCGCGGCCGCGCGGCTCGAGCTCAGCGAGCGGGATTTCCGCGAGCTCACAGGCGACTGAGGGGTATGGGCGACGTCAGGTCGGGTCGCCAGTTGGCACGATGCCCGCCGACTCGACCATGAGCATGACCGTCCGCTCCGGAGCGCGCGTGCGGTGCACGACCGAGCGGGGGACGAGAAAGCCCTGGCGGGGACCGAGCTCCACGGTGCGCCCCTCCAGGTCGATCAGGAGCCTCCCCTCCACCACGTAGAAGAACTCGTCGTCGGCGTCGTGCTTGTGCCAGTGATATTCGCCACGCACGACGCCCAAGCGGACGACCGCATCATTCACCTTACAGAGGGTCTGGTTGTACCACGGATGCGTGGCCGCGTCCACGAGTGCCTGCACGTCGATCCGCTCGAGGGGCCCGTACTTCAAGTCGAGGTGCGTGTCGTAGGGAAAGGCTGTCGGGGTCATGAGGACGCCTCCATCGTCGCAAGTCGCCTGGGTCGGAGCCCGAGGCTAGCGCGACCGTTGGCTCAAGTCAAACGCCCCGGGGCACCGCGCGGTGCCACGGTTACGTGCGGGCCGCGTCGCCGATCTGTCCGGATTTGGCCTGCATGCCGCTTTTCGAAACAACCGAGGGGAACTCCTCGTTGTCTAAGGGGGTGATGGGGGTACAGACGGCCGTCGCCTGCGCTCACGCCTGGGAGACGGGAGGTACGTATGGAGCCGATGGAACTCTGGCTGTTCGAAACCAAGCGCAAGACACCGAAGCGCACCCTGTTCGGGGTGGGCCTTACGTCACTCGCGGCCCACGTCGGCCTGATTGGCGCCGCCGTGTACGCGACGATGGCGGCGCGACCGAGCGATACCACCGTCCACCTCGATACCACGGTAGTGCTGCTCACCCAAGAGCAGCCCAAAACGCCACCGCCTCCTGCGCAGCTCGCCGAGCCGCTCCGGGGCTTTCAGACGGTGACGATCCCGAACGTGATCCCCGCCACGATCCCCAAGGTGGACCTGACGGAGCGCTTCGACCCGAAGGATTACACCGGCGTGGGCGTCGAGGGCGGGCGCGCGAACGGTATCGTCCCCGCGGAGGATGCCGTGTACGCCGAAGCCCTCGTGGAAGAGAAGCCCGCGCTCCTGTCCGCGCCGCAGCCGGCCTATCCCGAGCTCTTGAAGCAGGCGCGCATCCAGGGCCGGGTGCTCTTGCGCGCGATCGTCGACACGAGCGGGCGCGCCGAACCCTCGTCGGTCGAGGTCGCGGCGACTCCGAATCCCGGGTTCAATTCGGCGGCGCGCGAGTGGATCCTCAAGGCGCTCTTCCGGCCCGCGCGGCTGCACGGCAAGGCGGTCCGCGTCCACATCACGCTACCCATCGACTACTCCATCACGTCCGGGTGATGGAGCCCTCACCTCGTGGAGTGCCTATGAGACCCTTAATGCAGCTCGCGGCCGTCGGCGTCGTGGCGTTCACAGTCTGGAAGGTCGGGTCGTTCTTTCTCTTCCCGCTGCTGTTCTTCGCCTTGAAGATCGCGCTGATCGTCGGGCTCGTCTGGCTCGCGATCTGGTTCTTCAAGACGCGCAACGACAAAGGCGGCGCCTCGGACTCGACCTCGACCTGACCTAGTCGCGGGGCAGGGGGAGGGCTTGCGGGGCTCGTGGGGCGCCGCACGAGGAGCCACACGAAGGCCGCGACGCCGACAGCCACCACCACGCGCCGCACGCGGGCTGGGCCGATCTTTTGCGCGAGGCGCGAGCCGGCGTAGCCCCCGACTATGCCGCCCACGGCCATCCCGAGCGCGACCGGCCAGCGTACGATCCCACCCGCGATGAACATCACCACCGCCACGGCATTGATGCACAACGCGCCCCAATTCTTGAGGCCGTTCATGCGGTGGATGTTCGTGAGACCCATGAACCCGAGGACCGCGAGCATCAGGATGCCGATCCCGGCGCCGAAATAGCCGCCGTACACGCCGACGAGAAATTGGGCGGGGAGAAAGCTCCAGCGCGGCCGGTCGGGGGGGTCGGGGGCCAGCGCGCCGCTCGCTGCCGCCGTCGGGCGCAGGCGCCGGAGCAGCGGTCCCTGGACGAGAAACAACACGGTCGCGGCGAGCACGAGGAATGGCACGAGGCGCTCGAACGCGGGCGCCGGGGTGTGCAACAAGAGCCAGGCCCCGAGCCCGCCGCCCGCAAGGCTCGGCGCCGCGAACCCCACCACCCACGCCCGCGCCCCGTCGAGCTCGTGGCGATAGCCCCACATGCTCGAGAGGGAGCCGGGCCAGAGCGCCACGGTGCTCTTCGCGTTGGCAACAAGCGGCGGGATGCCGAGCGCGACGATCGCCGGGAACGTAAGCAGGGTGCCGCCGCCCGCGATGGCGTTGACGGCGCCCGCCGCCAACGCCGCGACGAGCGCGAGCGCCTGGCCAAAGAGGGTCACGGCGCGGGAATGTACCCGGGATCGCGCCGGGTGACGACGGGCGATAAGCTTCGGGTTCTATGACAGTCGCGCGTCTCTTCCCCGGGCTCGTCGTCGCCGCGCTGCACGCGACGGGCGGGGCGGCCGCGCAAACGCCTCCCGCGTCCCCGCCCGCCACGTCCCCCGACGGGCAGTGGACCATGCCCGCCCGGGACTACGCGGCCACCCGCTACAGCCCGCTCGCCCAGATCACGACCGCCAACGCCGCGCGGCTGCGAGCGGTGTGGAGCTTCTCGACCGGGGTCTTGGGTGGCCACGAGGGCCAGCCGCTCGTCGTGGGGCAGACGCTCTACGTCGTCACGCCCTATCCGAACGTGCTGTACGCGTTCGACCTCGGCCGGCCTGACTACCCGCTCCGCTGGAAGTACCGGCCCGACGTCGATCCCAATGCGGTCGGGATCGCCTGCTGCGACGCGATCAACCGCGGCGCCTTCTACGCCGGCGGGAAGATCGTGTACAACCTGCTCGACGGCCGCACGGTCGCCATCGACGCAGCGAGCGGCAAGGAGCTCTGGAAGACGAAGATCGCTGAATTGGCCCAGGGCGAGACGACGCCCGTCGCCCCATTCATCGTGAGGGATCGCGTCCTGGTGGGCGCGTCGGGCGGCGAGTTCGGCATCCACGGCTGGCTGAAGGGGCTCGATCTCGCGAGCGGGCGGATCGTGTGGACGGCGTACAACGTCGGGCCGGACAGCGAGCTGCTCGCGCGGCCCGGGGTGTTCCGCGCATTCTACGACCGGGGACCGGACCTCGGGGCGCGCTCCTGGTCGGGCGACACCTGGCGGCACGGCGGCGGGCCCGTGTGGGGATGGATGGCCTACGATCCGGCGCTTGACCTGGTCTACTACGGCGCCGGCAACGCGGCCCCCTACAACCCCGAGCAGCGCCTCGGCGACAACAAATGGACGGCGAGCGTCCTCGCGCGCCGGCCCACTGACGGCGCGCTCGTCTGGGCCTACCAATTCACGCCGCACGACAGCTGGGACTACGATGCCAACGCCGAGATGATCCTCGCCGATCTGCCGGTCGGCGGCGTGCGGCGCCACGTGCTCGTGCACTTCGACAAGAACGGCTTCGCCTACACGCTCGACCGCGCGACGGGCGAGGTGCTCGTTGCCGAGGCGTTCGTGCCGGTGACGTGGGCGAAACGGGTCGACGGCGCGAGCGGCCGGCCCGTGGTCGATTCGACGAAACTCACGGGCGCCTCGCACGGCAACGTGAAGGACGTGTGCCCGAGCCTCGAAGGAGGCAAGACGCCGGCCGCCCCGGCCGCCTACTCGCCGCGCACCGGGCTCTTCTATGTGTCCACGAACAACCTCTGCATGGACTACGAAGCCACCCTGGCCACGCGCATCGCGGGGACGCCCTTCCTGGGCGCCAACACGCCCTACCACGCGGGGCCGGGCGGCCACCTAGGCGCGTTCCTCGCCTGGGATGCGGCGCGCGGCCGCAAGGTGTGGGAAACGAAGGAGCACTACCCCGTCTGGAGCGGCGTCCTCGCGACGGGCGGGAACGTGGTGTTCTACGGCACGCTCGATGGCTGGTTCAAGGCGGCGGATGCCGCGACGGGCCGGGAGCTGTGGCGGTTCAAGGTCGGCTCGGGCGTGGTCGGGAACCCGATCAGCTATCTCGCGCCCGACGGCAAGCAGTACGTCGCGGTCTATGCCGGCATCGGCGGCGATTGGTTCCTGCTCGCGGGCGACGTGCGCTCAGACGACCCGGCCGACGTCCGCCCGCCGGCGGACTTCATGCGCGACTTGGCGCGCCACACGAGCCAGGGCGGCATCCTGTGGCTGTTCGCACTGTAGCGACCCGATGAGCCATCCGCTCGCCGCCGTCCTCCTCGGGGTGTGCCTCGTCGCGGGGCTCTGCCTGATCCCGCTCGGACTCCCCGGCCTCTGGGTGATGGTGGGAGGCGTCTTGGGCTACGGGGCCCTCACCGCGTTCCGGTCCATCGGCGTCGCCACGATCGCCATCGTCCTGGGCCTCGCATTCTTGGGGGAGATCGCCGAGTGGTGGATTGGCTTCGGAGTGGCGAAACGCTACGGGGGGTCGTCGCGGGCGGGCTGGGGAGCGCTGCTCGGGGGGATCGGGGGAGCGATCGTCGGCGTGCCGGTCCCGATCATCGGGAGCGTCGTGGGCGCGTTCCTCGGAGCGTTCGCGGGGGCGGCGCTGTTCGAATACACGTTGTCGCGCGCCGCCGGGACGGCGGTGCGTGCCGGGTGGGGCGCCGTGGTTGGCCGAGCGGCGGCCGCGGCCCTGAAGAGCGCGCTCGGGGTGGTGATCGCGGTCATCGGCACCGTGGCGGCGATCGCGGGATGACTCCCATGATACGCCGACGCCCGAACATTACGCTCGCCCTGCTGGTCGCGGTCGCGGCGGGCTGCGCTCGCTCGAGCGGCCCAGGGGTTGGGTCCCAAGCCGGGGCGACCCCCGCCGTGGGCTGGCGCCACGACGAGCATGTGTTCGCCGCCGGCGTGGCCCCGCCGGCGGCGGAGTGGCGCAACCCGTACAAGGGCGACCGAGGCGCCGCGACCGAGGGCGCCAAGATCTTCGTCGCCATGAATTGCGATGGGTGTCACGGGGGCGGCGCCACGGGGTGGGTGGGCCCGAGTCTTGCCGACGGGCGCTGGCGCTTCGGCGGCTCGGACGCCGCGATTTTCGAATCGATCTATTATGGCCGCCCTCACGGCATGCCCGCCTACGGCGGCCTCCTGCGCACGCCCGAGGCCGTGTGGAAGCTCGTTACCTATCTCGAGTCGCTCGAGCCTCCGACGACGGTGCCGACGGAGGTGTGGGAGCGCTGACGGGCACCACCGGGGCCCGAGCGAACGACGACCACACGGCGAGCCCCGCCACGAGCACGTTAGCCACGATCACCGGGAGGGCGTGCAGTAACAGGCCGTACACCATCCAGACGAGCGCGGCACCGCCCTGGACCCGGCGCAAGGTCGACGGTCGCGTACAGAAGTAGGAGGTCGCGAACAAGGCCGTCGCCGTCCACCCGACCGCGTCCACGAGGGGCACGCGGATCATGCGACGAGCGGCGAGGCCGCGTCCGTGTCCCGGATTGTCACGAGATCCGTCTGCACCTTGTTCCACTCTTGCAGCACGAGACCGTGCGCCTCGAACAGGGCGTGGATGCCCGCCGCGTCCATCCCGACGATCTCCTCGAGGATCGGCACGAGGACGCTGACCGCGTCGTCCGACAGGACCGTCCGCTTGGCGATCTGCGCGAGGTAGTTGTTCTCGGACACGGCGATCGTCAGCCCGCTCAGGCGGTTGACGTGCAGCATCACGTGGATGTCCGAGCTGCCGTCACCCACGTAGATCACCCGGTCGTGGCTCACGGGGAGCTGGGCACGGAGCTCTTCGAGCTTCGCCACCTTGCCGTAACCCGCGGTCGCGCGCTCGATCCCCTGGATCTCGCCGGATTGGGGGTCGTAGCGGAACCGCGTGCCGTGGATGTGGTCGGGCGGGACGATCCCCTCGAGCGCCGACTCGATCACCTCTTGCGGGGCGGCGGAGATCACGTAGAACGCGAACTCGTAGTCTGGGATCTCGGCGAGTAGCCGCGGGAGCAGGTGCAGGTTGCGCTTCAGGCGGACGCGCTTCCCTACCTCCCGCAGGTGTTCCGGACGCACTTGCCGATAATCGGGATCGTGGAGCAGGAGGTAGGCGAGCTCCGCGCCTTGCTGCACCAGGTGAATACGTGACAGCCCGGCCGTCTTCTCGCGGAACGCTTCGAGGCCCAGCAGCTCGCTCAACACGATGCCGGAGTCGTTGAAGCTCAGGGTCTGGTCGAAATCGCTCGCCAATAGGTATCGCTTCATTGCTTCACTCCTCGTCCGAGGACTCGTCGGTCAAACGTCGACGCCCCCGCCGGAGCGGCTCCGGCGGGGGCGTCGGGCGCACCGAGGTGCGCCACCCAGCGGGCCTGCTCGCTCAGGGACTCGCCCCGCGGCAATTCGAGTTAGACGTCGAATGACCCATTGTCTGCTCCGACCTCAAGGGTTCTCAAGACGCACTCTAGGTACGCCCGCTGCGGGCGTCAAGTCACGAGACCGTAACCAGCTGCACGTGCCGCACGTCCCTAGCTAACGGCGCGGCCCGGCAGAGGGTTCCGCTCCCGTCCGCGCGTGACGGGCGTCACGCGACCCAGGGCGGCCGCTCCAGGGCGCCCCGAGTGCTGCTTACGGCTTCGCGGCGTCCTGCGGGCGCGGGGACGCGCTCGCCGAAATCACGTCGCGTAGGGTCGCCTGGCGAAGGCGTGCACCGAACGCCGGGAGCTCGCGCTCCATGAACCCCGTAAAGCTCGCCGTGGCGTCCGCGAGGCGGCGGGCGAACACGTCGTGCACCGCCACCTGCTGGGTCGTCGGGGCGAAGTCCGCCCCACTCTCGGCGACATCGGACTGGAGGGCGGCGAGGCGACCCCAGAGCTGCATTGGATTGCGGAACGCGTCCTCCCGGGCGCCGGTCAGATGGACGTCGAACAGGGGGCCCTCGACCGCGATGGCGCGGCGGTCGAGCGAGTCCGCGAGCGCGGCGAGCCGGCGCGCTCCCGAATCGCGCGCGACGGCCGAGTCGCCCCGGAGCTGGGTGGCCAGGTCCTCGAGCTGCTTCCGCACCCACTCGAGCCGGTTGATCATCCGCGCCACGCTGTCCTGCTCGCGTCGAATCGTGAGGGCGAGGCGCGTTTGTGCCGCGACGTCCGAGTCGGACCCCGTGGTGTTGGGGTCCTTCAGGACCGCGAGCGTCTGGACGAGCCGCGTCGGCGCCGCGCTATCCCCGAGGGTGAGCTCCACGCGGTAGCTCCCCGGAGGCACGCGCGGTCCGTGCAGCGAGAGGTCCAAGTCCCAGGTCACGAGCGGCCGCGTCCCGTCCGGCCCGACGCGGACAAATGGCTTCCCGGGCGGCGGTGTGCGCAGTCGGGGCGTCGTCGGCGCCATGTAGCGCAGGTCCCACCACACGCGATTGAGCCCCGGCCGGCGCTCGCCTTCGAGCACCCGCACCGTGTCGCCCGCGGGCCCCACGATCGCGAGCTTCGCCGGGCGGTGGCGATGCACGGTGTCGGACGGTAGGGCGGTGTCCACGAGCGCGGGGGGGACGTAATAGGTCAGGCCCGCCCCTTCCGGCACGCTGTCCACCCGCACCGCACTGTTCGGCGCCACCGTGATCCCCTGCTGCGTCCGGAACCGATACGCCGGTCGCGGCGGGTACAACGTCGCCCTCCCCGCCGCGGCCCCGGCGTCCAGGTGCTCGAACGGCGAGATGTCGTCGAGGATCCAGAAGCCGCGCCCGTAGGTGGCGACCACCAAATCGTGGAAGTGCGGCTGCACCGTGAGCCACGAGACGGGGGCGTGCGGCAAGTTCATCGCGAGCGGGACCCACCGCGCCCCATCGTCGAAGGTCACGTAGACGCCGCTCTCCGTCCCGGCGAACACGAGGCCCCGGCGCTCGGGGTCTTCCCGCACGATGTGCACGAACCCGAGCGGCGAGCGGGGGAGGCCGTCCGAGATTCGGCGCCAGGTCTTCCCGAAGTCCGACGTCTTGAAGATGTAGGGATCGAGGTCGTCGAGCTCATGCAGGTCGACCGCGAGGTACGCGGTCCCCGCGTCGAAGTGCGAGGGCTCGATGTTCGCGATCTTCGCCCACGCCGGCAGCTTGGGGACGTTGCCCGACACGTCGCTCCACGTCGCCCCGCCGTCGCGCGTCACGTGCACGAGGCCGTCGTTCGAGCCCGCCCACAGCACGCCGGCCGCGAGCGGCGACTCGGCGAGGGCGAGCAGCGTGGCGCCGTCGAAGGTCATGAGGTTGTCGGTCGTGACCCCGCCCGAGCTCTGCTGGTGCGTCGTGTCGTTCCGCGTGAGATCGGGGCTCACCACCTTCCAACTCGCCCCACCGTCCGTCGTGAGATGCACGAACTGGCTCCCCACGTACACCCGGCGGTGGTCATGCGGCGAGATGAGGATCGGGAACGTCCAGTTCCAGCGATACTTCACGTCCGCCGGCCGCCAGCCGTAGCTCGCCTCCGGCCAGACGCGCACGTTGCGGGCGTGCCCGGTCCGGACGTCGTAAACCTCGAGGCCACCGTCGTAACACCCCGACCACACCGTCACGTTGTCGACGGTGTCCGGAATGCCGAAGCCGCTCTCGCACCCCCCGACCTGGTGCCACGCCCCCTCGGAGATCGCTTCCCCGAGCCCGCGGCTCGGCATCCGATAGGAGGAGCCGTCCTGGCGGTTGCCGTAGAGGTTGTAGGGGACCCGGGTGTCGGTGTAGACGTGGTACATCTGCGCGATGGGCAGCACGATGCGCGCGAACGTCGCCCCGCGGTTCAGCGTGATGCTCGCGCCGCCGTCGTGCGCGATCATGAAGCGCGCGGGGTTCTCGGGATCGATCCAGACGTCGTGGTTATCGCCCCCAGCCTGATAGGAGATGCGGTTGAGCGTCTGGCCGCCATCTCGCGAAACGCTGAAGCGCACTGAGACGAAGTAGAGCCGCTCCGGGTCGTCGGGCGCGACGGCGAAGCGCACGTAGTACGGCGCACGCTCGGCCATATCGTGATTGCGGCTCACCACGCGCCAGGTGAGGCCGCGGTCGTCGCTGCGGTACAGGGTCGGATCCTGATCCTCGATCAGCGCGTACACGGTGTTGGGATTCGAGGCGGCGACCGCCACGGCCACCTTGCCCACGACGTGTGTCGCCTCCGGGAGCCCGTGGCCCGCGAGTCGCTTCCACGTGACGCCGCCATCGCGCGAGACCCAGAGTCCGCTGCCGGGCCCCCCGCTCTCCAGGCGCCACGTCTTCACCTCGAACTGCCACATCCCCGCGAACAGGGTGTTGGGATCGCCGGGGTCGATCGCCAGGTCCGAACAGCCGGTGTGCGGGTCCACGAACAGCACCCGGGTCCAGGTCCGGCCTCCGTCCGCCGTGCGGTAGACGCCGCGCTCGGGCTCCGGCCCGTAGGCGCGTCCGAGCGCGCACACCAGCACCACGTCGGGGTTAGCGGGGTGGATCACGATCCGCGCGATCCGCCCCGTCGAGTCGAGCCCGAGGTGCTGCCAGCTCCGGCCCGCGTCGGTCGACCGATAGACGCCGTTCCCGAGCGCGGTCATCGAGCGGATGAAGAACGTCTCGCCCGTGCCCGCCCACAACACGTTGTGCGCCGAGGGCGCCAGGGCGAGCGCGCCGATCGCCTGCGCCGGGGCGCTGTCGAACACCGCCTGCCAGTGCACGCCCCCGTCTTCCGTCTTCCAGATCCCCCCGGACGCCGCGCCGACGTAGGCCACGAGCGGATTCCCGGGCTCGCCCACGGCGGCGGTAGCCCGGTTCCCCTCGGGGCCGACGAAGCGGAAGCGCAACCGCGACCAGAGTGCAGTGTCGGGCTGCTGGGCGAGGGCGGGGGCGACGATGAGGAGCGGGATGGCGAAGGCCGGGAGCCGAGCCATGGGCGCTGAAGCCTCGAGCGTAAGGGACGGATAGCATGGCGTCCCCAGGGCCCCCGCGCCAGGCGAACGGACCGTGTGCGGCGCTGCGCCCGAGCCCTTGGGAATTGGGGTAGCTTCATTCCCCGGAACCGCGGGCGAGTGCGTGTTGTTGCTCCGTGGTTCCCCTCGTCCCCTGCTTCCCTGTCTCCGCCTGACGGGAGCCGCGTATGTGGATCGTCCGCCTGGCCCTGCGCCGGCCGTATACCATCGCCGTCATGGCGCTGCTCATCCTCGTGCTGGGCGCGCTGTCCCTGACGCGCATGGTGGTCGACATCTTCCCCACCATCGACATCCCGGTCGTGGCGGTCGCCTGGAACTACCCCGGGCTCTCGGCCGAGGAGATGGAACGGCGTGTGGTGGTCATCAGCGAGCGTGCCTACTCGACCACGGTCAATGGGATCGAGCGCATCGAGTCGCAGTCGATCCCGGGGATCGGGCTGTTGCGGGTCTACTTCCATCCGGGCACCGAGATCGGCGGCGCCATCGCGCAGATCAGCGCCGTCTCGAACACCATCCTGCGGCTTACGCCGCCGGGGATGCAGCCGCCGACGGTGGTGCGGTTCAACGCCTCGAACGTGCCCGTGGCCCAGCTGACCGCGTCGAGCGCCACGCTGTCCGAGGACCGGATCTTCGACTATGGCCTCAACTTCATCCGCGTCCGGCTGTTCACGATCCCCGGGCTGTCTACCCCGGCGCCCTTCGGCGGGCGGCAGCGCCAGGTGTCGATCGACATCAACCCGCAGGCGCTCGCGGCGAAGGGACTCTCGCCCGCCGACTTGGTCAGCGGACTCCAGAACTCGAACGTCATCGTGCCCGCCGGCACCGCGCGCGTGGGCACGACCGAGTACAACGTGGCCTTGAACGCGAGCCCGTCAGCGGTGCCCGAGTTCGAGCGCATTCCCCTGAAGGTCGTCAACGGGGCCCCCGTGCTCCTCGGCGACGTGGCGCGCGTGACGGACGGCTACGCCGAGCAGACGAACGTCGTGCGCGTGAACGGGAAGCGCGCCACCTACCTCGCGATCCTGAAGCACGCCGACGCTTCGACGCTCGCCGTGGTCGAGGCCACGCGCGAGGCGATTCCCGCCATCGAAGCCGTGGCGCCCGAGGGGCTCGACCTGAAAATCGATTTCGATCAATCGCTCTTCGTGCGGGCGGCGATCGCGGGCGTCGTGCGCGAGGGAGTACTCGCCGCGGCCCTCGTGTCGCTGATGATCTTCCTGTTCCTCGGGAGCTGGCGCAGCGTGGCCGTCGTCTCGAGCTCGATCCCGCTCGCCATCTTCGCGGCGTTCCTCGGGCTCAAGTTCACCACCCAGACGATCAACATCATGACGCTGGGCGGACTGGCGCTCGCCATCGGCATGCTGGTCGACGACGCAACGGTGGCGATCGAGAACATCCACCGCAACCGCGCTCAGGGGAAACCGCTCACCATCGCGATCCTGGACGGCTCGCGGCAGGTCGCCATCCCGGCGATCGTCGCCACCCTGTCCATCTGCATCGTGTTCTTCCCCGTGGTGCTCCTGTACGGACCGGCGAAGTATCTGTTCACGCCGCTCGCGCTCGCCGTGGTGTTCGCGATGCTCGCCTCGTACGTGCTGTCGCGCACCCTCGTGCCGCTGCTCTCGCGGCTGCTCATGCCCGGCGAAGAGCACGCGGCGAGCGCCCCGTCCCCCTGGAACCGGACGCGCGACGCGCTCTGGGGCCGCTTCCAGGCGGCGTACGGCCGGGCCCTGGAGACGGTGCTCGCGCACCGGGCCTTCACCCTGGTCGTGGCGCTCGTGCTGTCGCTCTCGGGCGTCGCGCTCCTGACGGTGACGGGGGCAGACTTCTTCCCGGCGGTCGACGCGGGGCTCATGAAGCTGCACTTCCGCGCACCTCCGGGGACCCGGATCGAGGAGACCGAGCGATTGGTGGAGCGGGTGGAGCGGCGCATCCGCGAGACGATTCCTGCGAGCGAGCTCGCAACGATCAACGACATGATCGGCGTCCCGCTGTTCTACAACCTCGCGTTCGTGCCCACGGACAACATTGGCGCGATGGACGCGGAGATCCTCGTCGCGTTGAAGCCCGCCCACCATGCTACTGAGGGGTATCGTCGCGCCCTGCGGGCCTCCTTGCCGGGCGAGTTTCCCGGGTCGGACTTCTACTTCCAACCGGCGGACATCGTGAGCCAGGTGCTGAACTTCGGCGTCGCGGCTCCGGTGGACGTCCAGATCGAGGGCGCGAACCTCGCCCGCTCCTACACCGTCGCGCGCCGTTTGCGGGACGCGATCCGCACAGTCCCCGGCGCCGTGGACGTGCACATCGCGCAGGTGCTCGACTACCCGGCGCTCAAGGTCGACGTGGATCGCGGGCGGGCGGCGCAGCTCGGCCTCTCCGAGCGCGACGTGGCGAACAGCATGCTCATCTCGCTCTCCTCGAGCGGCCTGCTCGCGCCCTCCTTCTTCCTGAATCCGGCGAACAACGTGAACTACATCGTGTCGGTGCAGACGCCGATCGCGCGGGTGGCCTCGGTGCCGAGCCTGCTCGCGACGCCGCTCACGCCGGCCGCGGGCGCGCGGCCGGGGGATCCGGGCGCCGCCCCGACCGCCCTCGTCGAGCCCCCGGAGGCGCCTACGCTGACGCTCGGGAACGTGGCGAGCGTCACGCCCGGCGCCGCCCCCGGCATCGTGAGCCACTACACCGTGCAGCGGGTGCTCGACGTGGAGGCGGGCGTCGAGGGCCGGGATCTGGGATCGGTCGTGAGCGCGATTCGCGGGCACATCGCCGCGCTCGGGCCCCTGCCCGCTGGGATGCGGATCAACGTCCGGGGACAGGGCGAGGTGATGAGCGCCTCGTTCCGAAGCCTCGGGCTCGGGCTGATCCTCGCCATCCTGCTCGTCTACTGTCTCATGGTCGTCTTGTTTCAATCGTGGATCGACCCCTTCATCATCATGGCGGCGGTGCCGGGCGCGCTCGTCGGCATCCTCTGGATGCTCGCCTTGAGCGGCACGACGCTCAACGTCGAGTCGCTCATGGGCTCGATCATGGCGGTCGGGATCGCCGTGTCGAACTCGATCCTGCTCGTCAGCTTCGCCAACGACACCCGAGTCGAGACGGGCGCCGGCGCCACGAG
>DATLKW010000284.1:0-8729 GCA_035538175.1 Gemmatimonadales bacterium
GAACCCCATCCCGCTGCTCCGCGACCCGGCGGCGCCGGCCCCCGCTCGCGCGCCGGCCTCCGCGCCGCCGGAACAAGGGCCGCTCACGCTGGCCCGCCTGCGCGAGCTCTGGCCGCGGATCGTGGAGGACGCCCGGCGCGAAAAGCCGCTGCTCGGCGCGCTGCTCGCGGCCGTGGAGCTCGCTGCGGTGGAGGGGACCACCCTCGTGGTGCGGGCTTCTGACCCCGTTCACGCCGAGGGCCTCGAGCGCCAGCATGAAGCGCTCCGCCAACTCGTCGGGCGTTACGTGGAGGAACGCGTCGCCATCAGGCTCGCGGACGATGCGCGCAGCGCCGCGCCCCGACCGCGTGCCGGGCGGCTGACGGAGGAAGGGGCCCGGGCCGATCGCCTCAAGACGCTGCGGGCGCAGGACCCCGGGCTCAACGCCGCCGTGGACGCGTTAGATTTGGAATTGTTGGAGTAGCTTGCGACCCGTTTCGGCGAGGGGTAACTTTCGACGTATGGCGGATTTATCTAGCCTCCTGCAGTTGGGCCAGCAGATGCAGTTCCGGCTGTCCGAGATCCAGTCCCAGCTAGCCCAGCAAACCGTGACCTGCACGGCAGGCGGCGGCTTGGTGGCGGCCACCGCCGACGGGCGGGGCCTGATACGCACGATCAAGATCGACCCCCAGGCGGTCGCCCAAGGGGACATCGAAATGCTCGAGGATCTCGTCCTCGCCGCCGTCTCGCAGGCGCAGCAGCGGGCCGCCGAGCTGTACCAGGCGGAGTGGAAGAAGCTCGCCTCCGGCCTGCCGTTCCCGTTTCAGCCGCCGCTCTAGCGCGCCGTGTCGGCCATCGATGATCTCGTGACGGAGCTCGCCAAGCTCCCCGGGATCGGGCGGAAGACAGCGCAGCGGCTCACGTTTTACCTGTTGAAGCAGCCCGCGGAAAGCGCGGCGCGCCTCGCGGAAGCGATCCGCAGCGTGCGTGAGCGCGTGACGACGTGCGGCACCTGCGGCACCCTCACCGACGAGGATCCCTGCACGATCTGCCGGGATCCGCGCCGTGATCCGAGCCTGTTGTGCGTCGTGGAAGAGACGTCCGACGTCGCGGCGATCGAGCGGACGGGCCGGTTCCGCGGCCGCTATCACGTGCTCGGCGGACGGCTGTCACCGCTCGAGGGCGTGGGTCCCGACGCCCTCCGGTTCGACCGCTTGATGGCCCGCGTGGCGAACGGCGCCGGGGTGCGGGAGGTGATCGTGGCGACCAATCCCTCCATGGAAGGGGAGGTTACGGCGACCTACCTGCAGCAGCTGCTCCGGCCCACGCACGTGCGCGTGACCCGCATCGCGCGGGGCATCCCCGTGGGCGGGGACCTCGAGTTCGCCGACGGCGTGACCATCGCGCAGGCACTCCTGGCACGCCGAGAGATGAGCGAGGGCGATCCGTCCGAGGCCGAGGGCAGCTGATGGCGGGCGCCACGAGCTGGTCGTTCTCCGAGAACGATTTCAAACAGATCCAGCAGCACCTCCAGGCGTTCCTGCGTGACGCGAACGCCCGCTGCGCGCTACTCGTCGACCGCACCGGCCAGCTCGTGGCGACCGTCGGCGACCCGCCCCAGTTCGATTCCGCGGCCTTCGCCTCGCTCACCGCCGCCGACTTCAGCGCCAACGACCAGCTCGCCAAGATGATCGGCGAACCCGAGTTCGCCTCCCTCGTGCATCAGGGCGAGAAAGAGTCCATGTTCCTCGCCGACGTGGCGAAGCGCGTGATCCTCGTCGTGCTGTTCGACCAGCGCACCACGCTCGGCTTGGTCAAGCTCAAGGGGAAGGGCGCGGTCGAGAAGCTCAACCGGGTGTTCGCGGAGATGTTCAACCGCGTCGGCGCCGGACCGACCGCGCCGGAGAAGGGCTTGCTCGAAGGGGCGGAAGACGAAATTGACAAACTGTTCGGCTAAGGGGACGCCCGCCCTATGTCGATGATCAACTACGCGTCCCGCGAGATCAACTGCAAGCTCGTGTACTACGGTCCGGGCCTGGGGGGCAAGACCACCAACCTCGAGCACATCTACGGCAAGGTCTCGCCCAACACGCGCGGCAAGATGATCTCGCTCGCCACGGAAACGGAGCGCACGCTGTTCTTCGACTTCTTACCCGTCGACCTGGGCACGATCCGCGGCTTCAAGACCCGCTTCCACCTCTACACGGTGCCGGGCCAAGTGTACTACAACGCGAGCCGCAAGCTCATTCTCAAGGGCGTGGACGGCATCGTGTTCGTGGCCGACAGCCAGATCGAGCGTATGGAAGCCAACGTCGAGTCAATGCAGAACCTGTACGACAACATGTCCGAATACGGCTACGACCTGACGAAAATCCCCTTCATCATCCAATACAACAAGCGCGACCTTCCGAACGCCGCGCCCGTCAGAGACCTCCAGGCGTCGCTCAACCCCGGCTGGCCCATCGACGACGGCGCGCACCAAAAGGTCACCCCCGATCCGAGCCACACGGGCGAGAACCTGATCGACAAGGTGAACAACCAGTGGGTCGGGCGCGCCCCCTACGTGGAGGCCGTCGCCGTCCGCGGGGACGGGGTGTTCGACACGCTCAAGACGGTGAGTAAAATGGTGTTGAAGACGCTGAGCTAGGCGCGCCGCGGGCATGCGCTGGACCCTCCCCAACATCCTGACCCTCGCGCGCATCTGTCTCACGCCCGTCATCGCGCTGCTGCCCTTCATTCAAGGGTATTGGCCCAAGGTCATCGCCTTCGTGATCTTCCTCGCCGCGAGCGCGTCGGACGTGATCGACGGCTACCTCGCGCGGCGCCGCAATCAGATCAGCGAGCTCGGACAGCTCCTCGACCCCATCGCGGACAAACTGCTGCTGTTCGCCACCCTCATTCCCATCTTCTGGCTCACCCGGCACCCCACGATCCTCGTCGACTACCGCATCCCCTGGTGGGGCAGCCTCCCTGTGTGGGTGGCGCTGCTGCTCGTCGGGCGCGAACTCCTCATGACCGCCTTCCGGTTCTTCGCGCGACGGCGCGGCGTGGTGATTCCGGCCATGGGGGCGGGCAAACTCAAGGCGGTCGTGCAGAACGTGTTCATCGGGGCGACGCTGTTCTGGTTCGCGTGGAAGGACGCACTCGCGAGCCATCCTTGGGTCGGGTGGTTCCGCAACTTTTGGAACACGTTCCACGGGACCGTCGTGGCGGTGACGCTCGCGGGGGCCATCCTGCTCACCATCTATTCGCTGGTCGCCTACCTGTACCGCTACCGCGCGCTGCTCAAGGGCGGAGGGTGAAGGTCGAGCTCCTCACGATCGGGACCGAGCTCCTGCTCGGCCACACCCTGGATACGAACGCGGCCGACCTGGGGCGGGCGCTCGCCGCGACGGGCGCCGAGATCGTGCGCCGCACCACGGTCGCCGACCGCCCCGAGGCGATCCGCGCCGCCCTCGCCGAGGCCCTCACCCGCACGGGCTTCGTCATCGCCACGGGCGGCCTGGGCCCCACCCACGACGACATGACCAAGACGGTCGCCGCCGAGCTGCTCGGGAAACGGCTCCTCCTCGACGAGCGACTGCTCGCGGGACTCGAGGCGCGGTTTCAGCGGCTCGGCCGGCCGATGCCGGCCGTCAACCGCTCCCAGGCCGAGGTGCCGGAAGGGGCGAGCGTGCTCCCGAACCCGCGGGGCACGGCCCCAGGCCTCTGGGTCGAGGACGGGGACGGTCGCGTCGTCGTCCTCCTTCCCGGGGTGCCGCGCGAGATGCGCGGCCTGCTCGTCGAGGAAGTCGTGCCGCGCCTCGCGGCGCGCCAGGGCGCGGAGCGCCGCGTCGTGCGGTCCCGAACGCTGCGCACCACCGGGGTGCCGGAATCGGCGCTCGCCGAGCGCGTGGGCACGATCGAACCCGAGATCGCCCCGCTCACCCTCGCCTACCTGCCCTCGGTCGACGGGGTCGACCTGCGCGTGACCGCGTGGGCCCTCGCGCCCGAGGACGCCGACGCGCGACTCGCCGCCGTCGTCACCCGGCTCCGCGCCGCCGTCGGCGCCCACGCGTACGGGGAGGACGAGGCCGATCTCGCGGCGGTCGTACTCGACGCCCTGCGCCACGGACGCCACCGCCTGGGCGTCGCCGAGTCGTGCACGGGGGGCCTTGTGGCGGCGCGGATCACCACCATTCCCGGCGCCTCCGACACGTTCATCGGCGGCGTCGTCGCCTACGCCGACGTCGTGAAGACGGCCGCACTCAAGGTCCCGCTCGAGACGCTCGAGGCGTACGGCGCGGTCTCCGAGGAGACCGTACGGGCGATGGCGGAAGGAGCGCAACGCCTCTTCTCAGCCGATTGCGCGATCGCCGTCACCGGCATCGCGGGACCGAGCGGCGGGACGCCGGAGAAGCCGGTCGGGACCGTGTGGCTCGCGGCCCGCGTCCATACCACCGCGCACGCGGTGAAACGCGTCTTCCCCGGCGACCGCGACGAGATCCGCCGCCGTGCCGCACAGGCGGTCCTCGACCTCCTGCGCCGCCTCCTCGCCGAATCCTGATGCCCACCCTTACTGCTCCGGACGGCACCCAGCTCGTCTACGACGCCTACGAGGCCGCGACGCCACGCGCCGCCGTGCTGGCGCTGCACGGCTGGTGGGATCACGCCGGGCGCTGGCGGGAGACCGGCGAGCGCCTCGCGGCCGCGGGCTACTCGGCGTATCTCCTGGATCTACGCGGCCACGGGCGCTCCGGTGGCCGCCCCGGGCACCTCACCCGCTTCAGCCAGCTCCTCGGCGATCTCCAGGCGTTCCGGCGCGTCATCCGCATCCGCACCGAGCGGCCCCAGGTGCTGCTCGGAATCTCGTTCGGCGCCCTCGTGGCGCTGCGCTACCTGGAGACGCAGCCGAGCGATCCGATCGCCGGCGCCGTCATCGCGGGGCCCTGGCTCGGGCTCGCCTTCCGTCCCCCAGCCTGGAAGCTCGTCGCCGGACGCCTCCTCGCCGATCTCTGGCCGACGCTGCCGATCCCCGTCCGCCTCGACCCCGAGACCCTGAGCCGCGACCCGGCCGTGAATCAGGCCTTCACCGAGGACGCCGCCGTCCATGGCCTGATGACGCCCGGGGCCTGGCGGGAAATCCAGTGGGCCCAACGCGCGGTCGCCGCGGACGGACACCGCATCGAGGCGCCCCTGCTGGTTCTCTTGGGCGGCGAAGACCGAGTCGTGGACGCGCAGCTCGCCCGCGCCTTCGCCGCCGGGCTCAAGGGGACCGTGCACGTCCGCTGGTATCCCGAGATGTACCACGAAGTGCTCCACGACCCGCAGCGCGATCAGGCGTTCCAAGACCTCACGGCCTTCCTCGCGGGCAAGCTGTAACCCCGCCCCTCGGTTCGTCGTAGGGCGCTCGACACTCCGGGAGCGGGCGGCTATCTTCCGCCCGGGCCGCCAGTTGCGAACCCCGTCCGCGCCGCAGACCGGCCAAAACGGCACACGCAGTCGGCACGTCGCTTGCCAGTGACCCATAAGACCATGACCAATAAAGAGAAGCCATCAGACCCGCTCGAGCGCTCCCCCGGGGCAGGAATCGAACCCCCCGCCGCCGCGGCGGACGGAGCAGAGTCGCACGCCTTGATCGAGCCCCCTGAGGAGGCCGTGAGTCGCCTCGAAGGGGAGCTCGCCGCGCTCAAGGACAAATACCTTCGGCTCGCGGCCGAATACGACAACTTTCGCAAGCGCGCGCAGAAGGAACGCACCGAAGTGTGGGGCAAGGCACAGGCCGACCTGGTGCAACGCCTGGTCGATGCGTTGGACGACTTGGCGCGGTTCGCCCACGTCGATCCGGCGCAGACCGATGCGAAAACCCTGCACGACGGCGTCGACATGGTGGAACGCAAGGTGTGGAAGCACCTCGAGGCTGCGGGCGTGACACGCGTCGACCAGATCGGGATCCCCTTCGATCCCACGCGCCATGAGGCGGTGACGACCGGCGCGGCCGAGACGGCGGCCGCGGATCACACGGTCGGCGCGGTGCTCCAGCCGGGCTACGTGATGGCCGGCACACTGCTGCGGCCGGCGCGGGTGCAGGTGCTCCAGTGGCAGGGGGGCGAGGGGGCGGGGGACGCAGCGTAACATGGCGGGCCGCCAAGACTACTATCAGATCCTCGGGGTACCCGAGACCGCCAGCACGGACGAGATCAAGAAGGCATTTCGTCGCCTGGCGAAGCAATATCACCCCGATCGCAATCCCAACCAGCCGCAGGCGGCCGAGCGCTTCAAGGAGATTAACGAGGCGCACGACGTGCTGAGCGACGCCGACAAGCGCAAGCGCTACGACCAGCTGCGCCGCTACGGCGCGTTCGCGGGCAGCAACCGGGATTTCGGCGGCGGCGCGCGCGGTCCGGCGCCGGGCGGCTCCGGCAGCGACTTCGATCTCTCTGATCTCGGGTCCTTCGGCGGGCTCGGGGACCTATTCTCGTCGCTGTTCGGCCGGCGCGGCCCGGGAGCGCCCCCGGAGGAAGAGGACGAAATCGAGACGACCGTCTCGATCCCGTTCCGCGTCGCGGCGCTCGGCGGCCGGGTGCCCGTGACACTCACGCTGCCCGAGGTGTGCCCGACGTGCAGCGGCTCAGGTGGAGCCCCCGGCGCCACCTTCTCGACCTGTCCTGAGTGCAAGGGGCGCGGCACCATTTCATTCGGTCAGGGCGGGTTCGCCGTCACGCGGCCCTGCCCGATGTGCCGGGGCCGCGGGAAAATACCGAGCGAGCGCTGCCCCACGTGCCACGGCGCGGGCGAGGTGCACGTCGAAAAGCGCCTCGCTATCACCATTCCAGGGGGCACCGAAGATGGCGCGCGGCTGCGCTTGAAAGGGCAGGGCGCCCGGGGGCGGGGGGACGTCGTGGTGGTGGTCCAGGTCGAACCCGACCGCTTTTTCCGTCGGGACGGGCTCGACGTGATCTGCGTCGTGCCGATCAACCTCGCCCAAGCGTCTCTCGGCTCGCGCATCAAGGTCAAAACCCTCGACGACAAACGCGTGGTGCTCCGGGTGCCGCCGGGCACTCAGCACGGCCAGCGATTCCGCATCGCGGGACAGGGGATCGAGAAGAACGGGCGACGCGGCGATCAGTACGTCGAAGTGCACGTCGATATCCCGGAGCGCCTCACCCCCGAGCAGGAGGCAGCGCTACGCGAGTTTGCGACGAAGTCGGGCATGAAGTACTAGTGGTGGGACTGCGCCAGCGGCGCGAGCCCAACCCGCACCGTCAACGCGTCCTGGCGCGGGCCTCGGGCCCTTGCTAGCGAAAGAGCCGCTTAGTACTGTTGGGGCCCCATGCCGCCGCTGGCGCGCCTCGTGACGGATCGCCGTCGTACCCCGAAGACGGGTGCCGCGGGGCCGTAGCGTCTCGGCTTGAAGCTGTGAACGCCCCCGGCCCCTCCCGGGTCCGGGGGCGTTCACATCCGGCTGTGGTGCCTTGGGGTGTAGGTCAACTGGCAGACCGCCCGGCTGTTAACCGGGAAGTTGGAGGTTCGAGTCCTCCCGCCCCAGTTGGACATGCGCTGATCCGGTCGATTCGCAGAGTCGATTCGCCGACCACAACTTCGAATGCGCCGCCTTGGCCTCCACGTGGACCAGCCCCGCCAGCTTTACGCGACGGACGAACGGGAAAACGTTCGTGCTCAGGGCGCGTTGGCTATGATCTTTGTCCCCGAGACCGGAATCACGCCACCGGTGATGTGACCCGCGGAGTCGACGGCGAGGTGAAGCGCAGCCGTTGAGTTGCCGTCGGGAGCGACAAATAGTACCGAATCGCTCCCGTTCCGAATCACGGTGAACACTGTAAGCGACGCCTGGGCGCCCACCATCATCACCGGGATGCTTACGCTATCGCCGCCGACGACACGCGAGCGCCGGAGCAATTGCTCAAGAAATGCGACCGAGCTCCCCATCACCGGCATCGTTCCCTTCGGCATGCCGAGGCGTCTGGTGACCGGCCGCTCGTCGCGACGCGTGGCAGGATGCAGTGTGACATCCACCACGGAGACCAGTGCGTCCGGGTTCGTGTGGATGCGAAATCGGACCGAGTCGCCAAAGTCCGCGATCACCACGCCGATAATTGCTCGGTCGGTGCGGCCGAAGGACTCGAACGTCGTGTCGGTGTAGGTGATACTTATATACTGCCGCCCAGATTCAAGTTGCTGTTCGGCCCTCGAACATGAAGCCGCGACGACGAGCCCCGCGCAGGCGAGGAGCGTTCTCATCGGAGCATGACTCCGTGTTTCAGCAGAAGGCGCTGGATGAACTGCCGACCGTTGTGGAGGTCTTCACCGACGAACTGAAACTGTTGCGATACGGAGTCGAGGGGAGCCTGGCACGGCGCTCTGGCCGCACATTGCTGAAACACGCCCCCCAACGCCTCCAGCGCATCCGCCACTCGCGTCAGAGCGACACTCAGCCCGGCGTGTGCTTCCGCGAGATCCGGCGGCGGGGTTACGCGAGCGAAATGGACCGCCCGCTCCCGTACGTCGTGCGCCGCGCGCGTCACGGTGCGCGCCACGACCGCAAAACTGTCGTCCGGAATCTGGTTGTGGACCACGGTGAGCTGGATCCGCGCGGTCATCTTGAATGCGTCTTGCGTAGCGGCATCGACGTCGGTGCGGACGGCGCTTGCATACCCTTCGTAGGGATCAGCGCTGCACGCGGCGCCGAGCACGGCGAGGACAGGAACGAGCGAGCGGAGAATGTTCAGAATCGGCCCCCAAGAGTAGGA
>DATLKW010000285.1:0-18791 GCA_035538175.1 Gemmatimonadales bacterium
CCGCACCACGTCCTCAGACTCAACCTCGACCAAGTAGTCGAACGCGCTGCGACCCACCCAGCGCGGCGTCACGCACAGCGCCGCGGCGAGCTCCGAGGGCACTGGGACGACGGTCGCGGGCGTGGCCGGGAAATCAAGCTCGATCCAATCGCCCGCGCGCTCCGCCCGGAGCACCCCGCTCCGGGTATAGAAGCGGGCCTCCCGGTCGGCCGCGAGATGGCCGTCCTCCCAGAGCACATGGGCGCTCGCGAGGGTCGCGTGTCCGCACAACGGGACCTCGATCGTGGGCGTGAACCAGCGCAGCCGGAACCCCCGGTCCTCGGCGAGGAGGAACGCCGTCTCGGCGAGGTTCATCTCTCGCGCGACGTCCTGCATCCAGGCGTCCTCACGCGGCTGGGGGAGCACGCACACGGCCGCCGGGTTCCCGCGGAAGGGGCGGTCCGTGAACGCATCCACCTGCACGATCTTCAGGCCCATGTCGCTAGCGGCCCCCGAGGACCGTCGCCCGCAGGGACTGGAGCCCCTCGGCGGCACGCGGCGCGAGCATCTGGACGGCCGACCCCAAGATCACGGCGCCACCCAGGATCCAGGACTCGGCGTGGACCACTCGCCCGAGCGCGGCGCCCGCAGCCGCGCCGTAGGCATAGCCGAGCCAGGTGAAGAGCAGCGCCCAGACGAGCGCGCTGGCGACGTTGTAGGCGACGAACCGACGCGGGGCGATCCCCGCGGCCCCGCACAGGATCGGCAAGGGCAGCCGGATGCCGTAGGCGAACCGCATCAGCGCCATGACGCGAGCGGCGTTGTGGCGCACCAGGGCCCGCGCGCGAGCGACCCGATGCTGCCACCGCGCGGGAAGGCGCTCGACCAGGGGGTCGCCGTAGCGGCGCCCGAGCGCGAAGTACACCTGGTGGCCGAGCGTTGCGGGAACCATCGCGGCCAGACACACAACCCACCACGGCCAGTAGCCCTCGGCCGCCAAGGACCCGCCGACGATGACCGCGGCTTCCCCCTGCAACCAGGCCCAGACGAACAGCACGGGGCCGCCGTAGGCGTGAATGACCGCACCGGGGTCCATATTTGTGCCGACAATCTACACGACGAACCCAGCTAGTCGGAATGTGGTGGCGGCGGGCGGGACGAGGCGCTTGCCCCCGAACGGGGGACGGGACCGAGGCCCACGATCAGGAGGAGACCGCGCACGGGAGCGCGCGGAGGCCCGCTTCGGCCTCGCGCACGGCGCGGCGCGCGCGGGCCCGGGCCAGATTCCAGCTCCGCCACCCGTCCTCTGGACGCCCCGCGTCACTGCCCCACCGTCCGAGCAGCCGGCGCGCCGCCCGGCAGCGCTCGGGCTCGCTGAGGCGCGGGAGCGCCGCCAGGACGACCGGCACGGCGTCGGCGCTGAGCGAGGCGGCGTACGCGGCGTCGGCCGGTCGATGGACCGCGGGACGGAACAGATTCGCCCGGGCGATGAACGCGTCGGGATTCAGGATGTGGAGGCCGGCCAGCACGGCGAAGCCCTGGACCAGCGCGCCGAACGCGAACCGTCGGCGCCGCTCGCGCAGCACCGTCCAGACAAACCATCCGAACACGCCCAGGAGATACACCATGAAGGCGGTCGCGTAGAGCCGGATCTCCGACCACGCGAACTCGTCAACATACAGGCCCACGCGGCGAAACGCCGAGGCCATCACGCCGGCCAGCAGGACGAGGAGCACGCCGGCGAGGTGGCGAAACGTCCGGCGGTGGGCCCCGGGTTCCGCGCGGAGCACCCAGTCCGCGCCCAGCAGCACGGGCAGGACGAGCGCGCTCGCCGTGACGAGCTCCAAGAATCCCCGTCGCGCGTACTCGGCGTAGGTCAGGTTCGTCGTCTGCTCGACGAGCGCCGCGCCCCCGAAGAAGTAGCGCAGCTGCACGACGACGAAGAGCAGAAAGAGGAGGTCGAGGAGGCCGAGCGCCGTCGCGACCGGGATGATACCGAGTCGCGGGCGGGAGACGTCTGGCCCGGCGGGCGCGCCGGGCGCGAGCAGCGAGGGCCACGCGAGCGACCGGCCGCGACCCAGGCTCCCCGGGCGCGCCAACGTCGTCTGAAAGTAGCCCACGGCAAGCGCCCCGAAGAACCCGATGAGGACCACGTGCGAGGCCAGGGTACCATAGTCCACGTCCAGCATCCCGGTGACGACGTTCGCGAACACGGTATCGGCCGAAGCGAACAGGGCACCGAAGAGAAGGAGGAGTGGGAGGGCGAGGAGCGCCCCTACGCCCACGGCGCGCGCGTGCTCGAGCCGACTCCGGCCTGCGGGGAGCGCGCTCCAGGCGATCTCCCGGGTAACGAGCGGCCAGATGCCGAGGCCAGCGCCGAGGGCGGTCGCGGCGCCGCCCCGGACGTACTCCCACGCGTAGCGGTGGCGCAGTGCGATGCCGCGCAGGCTGAGGCCCGCGACCCCGAGCACGATCATGAGCCCCAGGGCGTCGAAGGCCTGCAGGGCGCGCGAGTCCCGCGCCGCGAAATTCGACCCGAGGAGGAGCGCGCCAACCGCGAGCCACGGGGCGTCGCCACTCACCACGAGGTGCCGGCGTCGCACGATCCACGTGGCGGCGCCGACGAAACCGACGCTACAGATAAAGACGTTGACACCCCACGGCACGGCGCGCAGCAGGACGTCCCCGAGAACGCCCAGCGCGAGTCCCAGGGCGAGCATCTCGAGCGCCGGGCCGGCGCGCGCGTCGGGGGCGTTCAGGGCGTTCATCCCGCCGCGGCCTCCGGGAGGCCGCCGAAGCGGCGCTGCCGCGCGCGGAACTCGTGGAGCGCCGCCGCCAGGTCGGATGCCCCGAAGTCGGGCCACATGGTGTCGGTGAAATAGAGCTCGGCGTAGGCGCACTCCCACAGAAGAAAGTCGGAGAGGCGTTGCTCGCCACCGGTCCGCACGAGGAGATCCACGTCGGGCCCGATTGAGTCGGTGCGGATCGCGGCACGGGCCGAGTAATCCACGGCCAGCCTGAGGCGGAGCGTGCGCCCGCCGACGGTGGCGAGTTCAGCCGCGTCGATCGCCGCCACCAACCGTCGGGGCAGGCGATCGCGGCGGCCGATCACCTCGAGGCGCACGCCGTGTGCTACGAGGCGCGGCGTCTCCGAGCGCAAATAGGTGGCGAAGAGCCGCATGAGAGCCGCGACCTCGCTCTCGGGGCGCTTCCAGTTGTCGGCCGAGAAGGCGTACAGCGTGAGCACCGCGACTCCCTGATCGGGGGCGGCCTCGACGATGCGGCGCACCGCGTCGGCGCCGGCGCGATGGCCCGCGACCCGGGGAAGGCCGCGGCGCGTCGCCCAGCGGCCGTTCCCGTCCATGATGAGCGCGACGTGCAGGGAAGTACTTTGTCTCACAAAGTTCCGAGCCAAAAAAAACACCCTCCTCTAGCCCTGGCGGGTGGCGCGAATCAGGGCCTCCATGTGGTCCAGGTAACGCTCGAGGGCCCGCCGCCCCGTGGCCGTGAGCCGGTACTCGGTCTTCGGGATCCGCCCCGAAAACGACTTGTTGCAGGTCACGTACTGGGCTTCCTCGAGCCGGCGGGCGTGCACGCTCAAGTTGCCGTCGGTCGTCTTGAGGAGGGTCTTCAGTTCGTTGAAGGTGAGCGCGTCGTTCACCGCGAGCGCGCTTACCATGCCCAGGCGGACCCGCTCGTGGATCAGGCGGTCGAGCTCGGCCGCGCGGGGCGCGCGCTGCTCGGCCGCCCCCGCCACGGGTGCGGCGGCGGCGGCCGCTTTGCGGAGCGCGCCCGATCTAGCCACCGTGCCGCCGCGCGATGATGCTGCCGAACACGATGTGGAGCCCGCCGAATCCCGCCGCGAGGCACCAGTTGCCCCAGGCCGGCGGACTGAACAGCGCCACCGCCCCCGTCACCATGAAGCAGAGCCCCATCACCGGTACCACCCGCACCGAGAACGCGCCGCCCGTGACGAACCCGGCGCCGTAGGTGAGGAGCCACGTACCGGGGAGCGCCTGCTGCAGGCCGGCGCGGTACAGCGCCACGCTCAAGAGGCCGCCCGCGACCATGGGGGTGAGGAAGCTGAGCCAAAAGCGGCGGCCGGGGCCGGACAGGATCGGGTCGTCGGCCGCGTAGGCCTTGCGCACCATCGCCCAGCCGCCGAGGGCGAGCGCAGCGATCGCCTCGGTGAGCCAGGTGGCGAGCCACAGTTCGAACGAGCGCTGGCGCGCCGCCACGATCGCGGCGCCGAGCGCGGTGGCGCCGACGGCGACCTGGCCCCACCCGGGCACGGAGGTGAAGGACCCGGCGCGCTCCATCGTCTGGCGGATATAGCGCAGGTTGTCGAGCGCGCGGTCGTGCAGCGGACGGGGGGCCGTCATGTAGGGAGGATAGAGGGGCGAACCAGTCCTGTCAAGTACTTTGTGTCACAAAGTTGAACCTGGGCGCGCTCCGCAAGGGCGCTAGGTTTCCCCGCCATGGCCCGCCACACCCAACGCTGGAAGGTGCGCCTAGACCAGGAGTTCGGGCACCGCGACATCACCGCCGACGTGGCCCACGTCGTCGCGCAGGCGGGGGTGCGCGACGGCCTCGCCCTCGTCGCGCTCCCCGGCTCGACGGGAGCCGTGACCACGATTGAATACGAGCCCGGCGCCCTCGCCGACTTCCGGCGGGCACTCGATGTCGTTGCCCCGACGAGCCAGTCCTACGCCCACGACGCCCGCTGGGGCGACGGCAATGGGTTCGCCCACGTCCGCTCGGCCCTCCTCAAGCCGACCCTCACGGTGCCGATCGTGGACGGCCGGCTCGAGCTCGGGACGTGGCAGCAGATCGTCGTCTTGAACCTCGACAATCGCCCGCGCGAGCGCGAGGTCGTCGTGGTCGTGGTCGGCTAACGCGAAGCCGCGAGGATCCGCCGTGCGCGTCTACATCTCGGTCGACATGGAAGGCGTGGCCGCCGTGGTACACGAGTCGCAGACCGACCCCACCGATCCGGCCTGCGCCGCCGAGTACGCCCGCTCGCGACGCCTCATGACGGCGGAAGCGAACGCGGCGATCGAGGGGGCGTGCACGGCGGGCGCCACGCGCGTCCTCGTGAACGACAGCCACTGGTTCATGCGCAACCTGCTGGCGGAAGACCTCCATCCGGCGGCGGAGCTCGTGAGCGGCGACCCGAAGCCGTGGTCGATGGTGCAGGGGATCGACGACGGCTTCGACGCGGCGTTGTTCATCGGCTACCATGCGCGCGCGGGCACGCGACACGCCATCCTCGACCACACGTACGCCGATCGCATTCTCGACGTCCGGCTCAACGGTCGACCGGTCGGCGAGCTGGGCCTCAACGCGGCGCTCGCCGGCCGGCACGGCGTGCCGGTCGCGCTCGTGAGCGGCGACGCCGCCCTCGCCGCCGAGGCGAAGGCCCTGCTTGGCGACGACGTGAGCACGGTGATCGTGAAACATGCGGTGGGTCGCCACGCGGCCCGCTCCGTCGCGCCTGCGGTCGCGTGCCGCATGATCCGGGAGGAGGTCGCCCGCGCCGTCCAGCGCCCGCACTCGGCGTTCGTCCTCCCGCCACCGATTACGCTGGAGGTGGACTTCGCCCTCACGAGCCAGGCCGACGTGGCGGAGCTGTGCCCCGGGGCGACCCGCCCGGCGGGCCGCACCGTCGCGTTCTCGCACGACGACTACGGCCAGGTGTTTCGCGCGTGGCGCGCCCTGCTGAACCTCTCGGCCGGCGGCTGAGCTATCCGGCCAACAGCAGGAGACCGTAGTCGCCCGCGCGCGCGAACCCCAGCGCGACGTACGCGCGTCGGGCGGCCGCGTTCGCCGGCTCCACAAACAGCACCGCTCGGCTGACGCCCTGCCGGCGGGCCGCGAGCAGCGCGCCGGCCACGACCGCACGCGCGTATCCCCGCCCTCGCTCGGCGGGTGGGGTCCACACGCCCCCAACCTGGACGATCTCCGGCAGCGTGGCATTGAACGCCGCGTACGCGACGGGCGTGGTGCCCCGGACCGCGACCCAGTCGTCGCCACGCGCGTGCCAGAGCAGGATGTCGGCCCGACTCGCCCGCCGCAGCTCCGCTCCGTCCACCGCCCCGAGGGCTTCGACGGCGAACTGGACCCGCCAGTCGATCAGGTGCTCGAGTTCAGCGGGGTCGGGACGGCGGCACCGGAGCTCCCCCGTCCCGAGCGTGTCGGGGACCACGAGACGGCTCAGTTCGAGCACGTAGAGCTCGTCCCGGCTGTCCTTGAGGGCGGGGGCGGTGGCGAGCCCGAGCGTCTCGCGCGCCGCCACGACATGGGTCCAGGGTCCCGAAACCCCCACGACCGCACGGCGCGAGCGCTCGACCGCCGCCCGCGCGACCGCCGGCGCATGCTCAGGCGCCTGCATCAGGAGCATCCCGTTCCAGCAGTGGGCGGCCACCGCGACGATGCGGCCATCTTCGAACGCCGCGACATAGGTGGCCTCGAGCGGCTCGCCTCGGTCCACGAGGCCGGCGCTTCGGACGTTCGACCGCAGGAACATCGAGGTGTCCGCGTGCCGCGCGAGAAACCCGTCGAGCGCCGGTTCGTCGCCCGGCCGGAGCAGTCGGAGCTCGGGCATCACTCAGTCGTAGACGCAGAAATAGCGCGTGCTCGCGGGGGCGAGGCCTGCCGCAAGCCGCCACACTTCGAGCCAGCGACGAAGGCCAGCGCCAGCGGTGCGATCACGAGGGTGGCGGCGGCGCTCGCCGCAGCCGGAGCAGTTTGAGCGACAGGCTGCGGGCCAGAATCCCGATCCCCCCCGGGTCGCCGTGGCGGCGCGGCACGGCACGGTAGATGAGGAAGACGAGCAGCCAAGTGAGCCAGCTCGAGCGCTCGCTCCACGAGAGCCCCCGAAGCATGAGCCACGGTTGCGTGAACGCCGCCGTCCAAGGCTCCCACTCCCCCTGCGCCAGGGCCAGCGAGCGCGCGAGGACGCGGTTCGCGCGGTAGCCCTGGGTGCTCGGGCTCGAGAGGTTCCACACACACGTCGCCTTCCCCCACCCGTGATTGTCGCTCGCGCCGACCACGAGGAGGTTGTGCTCCTGGGCGAGTTGCAGGACGCGCGTGCGGGCGGACGGGGGGAAGCCGATGGCCTTCGGCGCGCAGTTCACGATCTCAAAGCCATCCACGCCGGCCGCCACGAAACGGTCCAGATCGTCCCAGTGATTCCGCCAGTACTCGGGGAGCGACGCGAGGCCGATCGCCCCTTGACTGCCCGCGCGATGCAGCTCGGTGAACAGGCGGAGCAAGCCGGGCGTGTCCCGGTTGTACGCGCTCCGGTCGATGAGCGTCACCGCGCCGAGCGCGACCACGTGCTGTCCGTACACGCTCCACTCGACGCCCGGCAGGAGTCGGATCGCGTAGCTGGCCGTATCGTCAAAGATCACGTTGTGATCCGTGACGTACGCCGCGTCGAACCCCTGGGCCGCGTGCCAGCGCGCGAGGTCCCGGGCCGTCCAGCCCGGACGGCCGTCGTGCGACGCGGCGGTATGGGCGTGGTAGTCGATGATCGTGAGTGTCGAGTCCGCGGCTACGAGCCGGGCCACCGGTCGGGGCAACAGGGCGGCGGCGGCGGCGAGCGCCGCGAGACTCACCGGCGCGAGCACGGCCAGGGTGAGCCGCCGACGAAGGGCCCCCGAGCCGACGAGCGCTCCCAACACGAGCGCGACCACCCACACGAATACGAAGGCGCGCGCCCGCTCGAGGCTCAAGAAGGTGAGGGCGTCCAGCACGTTCGACAGGGGCGCGAGCGCGGTGTATGCCGTCGGGCGCACGAGGTCGACGTCGTAGGGTGGGGCGCCGCTGACGGGATCGATGAGAGGGGGAAGCGGGGCGAGCGCAGAGGCGAGGACCAGGGCGATCAGCGCCCACGTAATCGGGTAGCGGCGGAGGAGATTCATTCGTACAATCTCGGGGGCGCACGACGACCGCGCCACAGCGCGGCGCGCGAGCGCGACTCACGTGGGCCCCGCGGCCGATCCGGTCCTCCGATGTAGACTTGGGTGATTGGAGGACGGGTTGCTCGCACCTCTCACGGAGGGCAAGCCGACATGACCCTCGCTGCGTTCGCGGCGCTCCCCGACGTCGTCCTCGGCCCGCTCGCGGGGCGATCGGACGCCGACTGGCACCGCGCGCCGCCCGGCAAATGGACCCCGGCGCAGATCGTCCACCACCTCGCCATCTCGATCGACGGGAGCGGCCGCCTGTTCGAAGAGCGGCGGGCGAAACCACCGATGCAGCGGCGGCCTCGCTCGCTCCGCCAGCGGCTGAGCCACGTGGCGTACCTGGGGCTCGGATGGGCGCCCCGCCGCGAGGCTCCCGCGGCCGTGCGACCGGCCGAGCGGCCGGACCGGGGCGCCGTGGAGCGCCAGTTCCGTGAGGGCGTGCAACGCTTCCTGACGCTCGAGCGCGAGCTGCTACCGGCCCGACGGAACGACTTGTTCGTGAAGAATCCGGTGCTCGGCGACCTGACGCTGCCCGAATGGCTGGCGTTTCACGTTCGCCACTGCGCGCACCACGCGAAGCAGATCCGCACCCGCCTCGCGTCGTGACCCGGAAGAAGAAGCCCCCGCTCACCGTGCGCGTGCCCAATCCCGACGCCCCGGTGCGAGAGCGGCTCAAGACGCCATCGCACAAGGTGCATAAGTCAGGGAAGCGGTATCGCCGGCGCGAGAAGCATCAGGCGCGGCCGGTCGAGGAGTAGCGGCGTACGCGAGGAGTGGCGGGGCTCAGGTGACGCCCGCGCCCCAGCAACCGCCTACCCCTAGCCGCCCGCAGCTAGATCCCGCCGAACCAGGGGTAGCCTTGATCCTCCCAGTAGCCGCCCGGCCGGCGGTCGCTGAAGGTCATGGAGACGAGGTACTTGGTCAGCTTGTATCCGAGCTTCGTCGGGGAGTACAGCCGCAACGGTGCGCCGTGGCCCGGCGGGAGCGGAGCCTCGTTCATGCCGTAGGCGAGAATCGTCTGGGGGTGCAGGGCGCTCGCCAGGTCCCAACCGTTCGAATACCCGGCGTCAAACGACTGGAAGTTGATGTAGCGCGCGGCGGGTAGCGGCCGGCAGCGCTGCACAATCGCCGACACGGGGACGCCGTGCCAGCTCGCGATCGCCGACCAGCCCTCCACGCAGTGGTGCTTCACCGTATACGAAACGCGCGGCAGCCGGAGCAGCTCCTCGAGTGAGAGCTCGAGGGGCTCCGCCACCAGCCCGTCCACGCGCAGCCGCCAGGCGCGCGGCTCGCTGAGCATCGGGACGCTGTTGGCGATGAAGTAACTCGGGAATGCGGAACTGCGCTGGCTGGGGTCGTAGGTGCGCGCGAGGCGCGTGGGCGAGAACAGGATGTGCTCGCCCACCCAGTCGTTGAGGCGACTGATGTCGAGCAACCGCGGGCGGAGGGCGTTGCCACCGTCCCACCCGCACGCTGCGGCGAGCGTCGCGACCCCGCCTGAGACAGCGACCTGCAGCAGCGCACGACGGTCGAGCGTCCGCGCGTCGGCCCGGTGGCTGCCCCGCTCGGCGTCAGTCATGGCTCGGAAACCTCCCCCGGTAGCGCCCGGTGAGCATCGCGCGGAGCGATGCGGGATCGACCGCGAACACCAGGACCACATGGGTCACGGTGAAGGCGACAAACAGCCACACGACCCAGAAGTGCCAGTAGCGGGCCGCCTGGAACCCGCCAAACAGCGCCGTGAGCCACGAGAGCTGTGTCGGCTTGTAGACGGCGAGGCCCGTCAACACGGCGAGCGCGCCGAGTCCGATCACTCCGGTATAGGCGAGCTTCTGGAGCGGGTTGTGCTTGCCCTGGGGCGGATGGTCGGGGCGAAGGTGCAGGTAGTACTTAGCCATCTCCAACGCACCGCGTGCGTCTCGGGGCCGGAAGATGAGCGTGCGCCACTCGCCGCTCTTGACGAGATAGCCGATGTACAGGAGGCCGAACGCGACGAGCGGCCACATCAAGGCGAAGTGCCAGTTCAGCGCCCCCGCGAGCCATCCGCCGAGACGGCTCCAGCGCGGGAACATCGTTCCGTCGAGCGGGTTGGGAAGCGTCGGCCCGCCCTGATTCCCGAAGCGCGCGTAGGCTTCGTAGATCTGGAGGCCGCTCGTGATCATCCCCGCGAGCACGAGGGCGGTTCCCCAATGGCTCACCCGCACGATCCAGTGGTGGCGCTGCACGCTGGGCCGGACGGCGTCCGGCGGCGACGCAGCAAGCACGCGCGCGTTCATAGCCCGAATATATTTTCCCGGATGAGGTACGTCACGCCGTTCGCGCTCCTTGCGTGGGCGACCACCTGTCACCCACGGCCTGCACCCAAAGGGACGCGCCGAGCCGACTCAGTGGATTTCGCGCGGCTCCTTCCTCGTGACTCGAGCGGTCGCGCCTTCTCGGTGCCACGCGTCATTGCGGCGCCGAGCGTCGTGCTGTTCTGGCTCCGCGCCGCGGATACGCTCAGCGAGGACGACCAGGTGGATACGTTCAACGACCTGAAGTACTCCACCACCCAGGTCGCGCCAGCCCTCGAGGCGAGCGGCATCGGGCTCGTCGCCACGAGCGCCGACACCATCTACGTGTCCTTGCCCAACGAGCGACGCCGCTTGATCCTCCTCTCAGGCCTCGACTATCCCTTTGGGTACGTCCTGATCGATCCGGGCGGCCCGGAGCGAATCCTCACCGGCGTGTACGACGAGGACGCACTCATGGACGAGCTGCGCGCGTACTTCGACCTGCCCGACGATTCGACGACCGCGCCACCGCGGGCCACCACCTGAGCATCGCTCCCCCAGACGCCTCGGAGATCGTGCTCAGGGGCGGGGACGTCCTGCTGCACGACGGCGCGTGGCGGGTGGTCCGGGCCGACGTGTGGGTCCGCAACGGGCTGATCGCGGCGGTCGGAGCGCCGCCCCACGGGAAAGCCGAACGGCACGCCCACGGGGCCTGGGGCCACGGCAGCCCTCGCGGCCCCGGCGTGCGCGACTGCGCCGGCTGCCTCGTGATCCCCGGCTTGATCCAAGCGCACGTGCATCTGTGCCAGACCCTCTTCCGAGGGCTCGCCGACGACCTGCCCCTCGAGGAGTGGCTCGTGCGCCGGATCTGGCCGCTCGAGGCCGCCCACACCGACGAGACCGTGCACGCATCGGCCTTGCTCGGCGCGGCCGAGCTCGTGCTCGGAGGCACCACGGCCATTCTCGACATGGAGACGGTGCGCCACACGGACGCCGCGTTTCGGGCGCTTGAGCGCATCGGCATCCGTGCCACTGCGGGCAAATGTCTCATGGATGCCCACCCCGAGGGGGCGCCGCTTGAACTCGCCGAGGCGACTGACACGGCGCTCGCGGACGCCGAACGGCTGGCCCAGCGCTGGCACGGCCACGCGGGGGGGCGGCTGCGCGTGTGTTTCGCGCCGCGCTTCGTGCCGAGCTGCTCCGGTCCCCTCCTCCGCGCCGCAAGCGATCTCGCCGAGCGGTTCGACACCCAGCTGCACACGCACGCGGCCGAGACAATCGTGGAGCGGGAGACCGTGCTCCGCACCACCGGGCTCGACGAAATTGCCTACCTCGACTCGGTGGGGATCGCCGGACCGCGCGCCGCGCTCGCCCATTGCGTCTGGGTGGACGCCGACGAACTCGCCCGGCTCGCGCGCCAGCGAACGAGCATCGTCCATTGTCCCTCGTCGAACCTGAAGCTCGGCAGTGGGGTGGCCCGCGTGCCCGAGATGCTCGCCGCCGGGTGTCGGGTGGCGATCGGCGCGGACGCCGCGCCGTGCAACAACCGCCTCGACGCGTTCGCCGAAATGCGTCTCGCGGCGCTGATCCAGAAGCCCCGCCTCGGCGCCGACGCCCTTCCCGCCGCCCAGGTGCTCGAGCTCGCAACCCTCGGGGGTGCCCGGGCGCTGGGATTGGCCGACGAGATCGGCGTGATCGCGCCGGGGAAGCGCGCGGACCTGGTCGTGCTCGACCTCGCGGGCCCGCACCTCCACCCCCTGCTCGGCGATCCCGTCTCGCTCGTGGTGTATGCGGCCCAGGCGAGCGACGTCCGCGACGTGTTCATCGATGGGCGCGCCGTCGTGCTGGGCCATGAGCTGGTGACCGGCCGAATTGAGGACATCACGCGCGAGGCCGACCGCTGCGCCGCCGACCTGACCCGCCGCGCGGCCATCGGGGCGTGCCCCGACCGATGACGCCCCGATGATCTTCACACCCGTGCTCGCGTTCTGGCTGACCGCCCAACAGCCGGCCGACCAGGGCGCCGCGCTGTTCGCCGCCTGGTGTAAGTCGTGCCATGGTGCCGACGGTCGCGGCACCCCCGCCGCGTCGACGCGGCTTGAGGTCCCCCCGGCGGACTTGCGGGAATGCAAGGGGTCGACTGCCGAGCCGGAAGACCGCTGGCGGGCGATCGTGGCGCGGGGCGGGGCCGCCTTCGGCCTGTCGCTCGACATGCCGGCGTTCGGCGAGGCCGCCACGCCCGCCCAGATCGCTGCCGTCGTGCGCTACGCCCGCTCGCTGTGCGGCGAGCCCGGGTGGCCGGCGGGCGAGCTGAACTTTCCGCGGCCGTTCCTCGTCGAAAAGGCCTTTCCCGAGGACGAAGTCGTCCTCACCGACGAAGGGCGCGGCCAGGAGTACATCTATGAGCACCGCCTCGGCCGACGCTTGCAACTCGAGGCGAGCGCGCGCACGGCGTTCGACGGGCAGCCGCAGGCGTTTGACGGCGTGTCCGGGGCGCTCAAGTACAACGTGTGGTCGAGCCTCGAGCGCCGCGCACTCACCAGCCTCGGCCTCGAACTCACCCCTCCCGTGGGCCGGCAGGCGCGCTGGGAGGTGGCGCCGTGGGTGGCGTTCGGGGTGGCGCCGGCCGACGCGCTCGTGCTCCAGGGCCAGGTCGCGGGCATCTGGGAAGAGGCGGCTGGCATGACCGCGATGTCCTATCGCGTCGGCGTGGGGCGGCGGATCGGGCGCGTGGTCCCGATGCTCGAGAGCGGGTGGCTCGTGCCCCGCGCCGGCGCGCGGACGATGTCGCTCTACCCCGAGCTCGGGATCCAGCTCTCCCGCCTCGGCCACGTGGCCGCTTCGATCGGCGCCGAACTGCCGGCGGTCGGACCCGAACCCCGCCACCCGCGCCTCATCGCGTTTGTGTTCTGGGACTACGGGGACGCGCCGTTGCGGCGGGGCTGGTAGGGGGGAAGGGAGGGAGGGAAGGGAGGACACGAGGTGCACGGGATCGGAGCCGCGCCGCGGCTCTGTGCTACGATTTACCGTTGACGTTGAACCGCTGAATCGTCTCCGTCAGCTTCGCGGCGGCGACCGACAGCTGGTGGGACGTGGCCGTGAGCTCGCCGAGCGAGGCAAGCTGCTGTTCGGTGGCCGCGGACGCTTGGACGGCCCCCTGGGCGGCCGTCTCGGCGATACCGGCGACCTCCGCCATGCGCTGCACCACGTCGCGGATACGGCTCGTCTGCGCTTCCGTTTCTCCAGCAAACGCGGTGGCAAAGGCCACGGTCGCGTTCAGGTCGGCGAAGATGGCGTCGAGCGCCTGACGAACCGCGCTCGACACGGCGCCGACCCCCTGCGCGGTGCGGCGGCCCTCCTGCATGGCCGCCACGAGCTGCGTCACCTGATCCTGCGTCTGACGCACACGCGCCCGCACCTCGTCGGCCGAGCGCGTGCTCTGCTCGGCGAGCTTGCGCACTTCATCGGCCACCACGCGGAAGCCCAAGCCGTGCTGGCCGGCGCGGGCGGCCTCGATCGCCGCGTTCAGGGCCAGGAGATCGGTCTGACTCGCAATCCGCGTGATCGCATCGACGAGCTTGCCGATTTCGCGTGAGGCCTGCTCGAGTGTCCCGGCCGCTCGCGACACCTGATCCAGATGGTCGACGAGGGTGACCAGGAGCGCGCTGGCTCGAGCGATCTCTTCACCGTGACGGCGCGCTTGCTGCGCCACGCCCGCGATCTGCCGCTCCGCATCCTGCGCACGGGTGTGTAACCGCGCCGCCACGGCGGCCGCAGCCTCCGAGTCCGCCCGCCCGTGCCCGATGAGCTCGCGCTGCCGCTCGGCACCGCGTGTGAGCCCCTGCGTGGTGGCGGAGATCGCCTGCGAGGCGACCTGGAGCTCGTGCGCCGACGCCGAGAGCTGCTCGGCCATCGCCGCGAGTTCCTGCCCCTGCCGTTGCACCTCGCGGACGATGCGCGCGATCCCCTCCGTCGTGCGGTTGACGCTGACCCCGAGATAGCCGAGCTCGTCGGGCTCGGCGTCGGGCACCCGCACCGTGAGATCGCCGGCTTCGACTTCGGCGAGCGTCGCCCGCGTCGCGCGGAGCCGGGCGACGATCCGCCCGAGCAGCGGGACGAGGGCCGCGCTTACGAGGCCCAGGACCACGCTTTCTTCGGCGAACACGCTCCAGGCCCACCCGGCCGCCCCCTCGCTCGTGCGCACCGCGGTGACGAGCGCAAAGGCGGTCAGATTGATCACCAGCGCCTGCCAGGCCTCGAGCCGACCGAGGGAGAGCGTCGCTTGCACTGGGGCGATGAGATACGCCGCGTACAGAACCTGCCCCGTGGGGCCCACGGCGTACAGCACCGCCGAGATCATCGCTGCGCTGATGGCGATGCTCGCGTGCGTGTACCAAGGTGGGAGCTCTCGCCCCCGCGCCAGGCGCGCCATCCAGGTGTTCGCGGTCGCGAACACCAGAGCGAAGCCGACGACGAAACCCCAGCCGACGCGGACGAAGCCGGCGAGCCGGGCGACGGCCAAGAGCAAGGCGAGCGTGCCCACGACCCGCCAGCGTCCTTGCGTGCTCCCGAGGACGTATTGGCGCTCGGTGGCCCGAGCTTCGGCGGCGAGCTGCTGGACGAGATCGGCCGCGGCGGACATGGGGGGAAAATGGGCCCGGCGGGCGCCGGCGGGTAGGTGCCTACATGCGGAAGAGGTAGCTGACCTTCAGATAGAACCCGTCCGACGCGCGGCTCAGGTTCCGGAACCGGAACGCGTCGGGCTCCGTGAGCGACGAGCCGTACCCGACGAACAGCACCGTGCCGGGCGTGGGTTTGTAGGAAAACAGAAGGTCGTTGCGGAAGGCGTTCGTGACCACCGCACTGGCGGGGCTGCCGCCCACGAAGAGCAGTTGGCCGCTGCGCGGGTCGACGAGCGCCACCTGGTCTTGAGCGAAGTACTGCCCCACGTAACGCACGAAGATCGCGCGGCTCAACTGGTACTCGAGCTTGAGCCGGGGGATGTTCGCCGTCGAGAAGCGACTGCCGTCGCGCGCGCGGGTGATGCGCTGATGTACCCAGCGGCCCTCGAGCCGAAGCGACGGCGTCGGCCGCAGGGCGGCGATCGCCGTCAATGCGACCTGACGGCCCTCCGCGGCTTCGTCGAAGATGGCAACGGCGCCGTATCCGAGAACCAGACTCCCCGACACCGCGCGGTTCGGCGTGTTCACAATGAAGGCCGTCCCGGGAAGGTGATAGAGGTCGTGCGGCACGATGAACGCCGGGCCACCGGGCGCCCCGACCCGGTAGCCCCCATACTGCGCGGCGTCGAAGCCGAAGTGGTCCGCGCTGAGGGTGATCTGGGCCTGCCACCCGCCGCGCAACGTCGCGATCCAGAACGTCTGGAGCGTGTCCTCGATGGTCCGACGCAAGCGGCCGAGGTCGCGGTAGCGCCAGATCGGCGCGACGGCGAGGATGGCCGTGAATTGTTCGACGAGCGCCCCCGGCCGGCCATACCAGCTGAACCGGTTGTACGTGCGGCCGACGACGAAGTCCGTGCGATTCACAAATCCGCTCGTGTCCTGGAACGTCCGCTCGATGCCCAGGAGCTCGTAGTGGTTCCCGTAAGCGCGGCCCGTTCGGTCGCCGAAGGTGACCGTCCAGAGCTTCCCGGCCCGTCCGCCCGCGGAGTCGCGCGTCCATGCGCCCGCGATCTGCACCTGGGAGAACCAGATTTTGCGCCAGACGACGCGCGCGTCGAACCCCAACACTCGGTTGTAGGTGCCGCCGTCGGTCCGGTCGGTGTAGACGAGTCCGACCGTGGACGACGGCCCGAGGTCGCGGCGCAAGCGGAGCAGATTGTAGACAGGGTTCGCCCCCGTGGCGGATTGCGAGGTGTTATCGACGGCGCCGAGATAGGCGATCCCCGTCCCCCCCGCCTTGCCGGCGAGCTTCGCGCCGACCACCGGCTGCACGATGCGACGCGTATAAATCAGCTGGTTGGGCGTGTCGAATTGCTCAAGGCCCTCGAGGAAAAACGGCCGCTTCTCGGGATAAAACAGCGCGAACCGCTCGTTGAGCGTCACCTGACCGATGTCGGCCTCGACCTGCGAAAAGTCGGGGTGGGCGGTGGCCGTCACGCCGAGATTCTGCGTCACCCCCCAGCGCAGGTTCCCGGCGACCTCGGGCGTGCCGCGGTAGTCGTAGCCCGTGCCGGTGGGGGCCCCGTCCACCTTGGTGGTGAACTCGGGGGTGACGTCGAGCACGACACCCCGCCGGAGGCCCGTGAGTCCCACCAGCCGTCCCGACTGAATCAAGAAGCTCGCGTTGGCGCGGACGGCCGGCGTCCACGTCGCCTCGTATCCGGAGTGCTGCGTAACGCGCACGATCTGGAGGCCCCAGTCCTGCGGGTCCGCGCTCTGATAGCGGAGGCTCTTGAACGGAATGCGGACCTCGACCTCATAACCCCAGTCGGTCACGTGGCCGCGCGATTCGTACACGTAATCGGGGTTCAGGTCGATGGTCGCATCGAACCGCCCTCCGGCGCTGGGACCGCCCGCCGCCCCCGCCCCGACCCCGTCGGTCCAGACGCCGTCCTCCTGGACGCCGAGCGGGTTCACGGCGAACAACATGGCGCGACGGTGATCGAGATAGGTGTCAAGCAGGATCTCGACACGGTCGTCGGTGTCGATGTTGTCGCGATCGGCGAGGGTCGCGCGCACGACGTGTCCGTGCGGCTCGAAGGCGCGGATCCCGAAATAGATCGCGTCGGGCGCGTACCAGACCAGCACCTCGGTGGAGTCCTCGGCAGGCCGCCCGTCGACGGGTCGGTACTGCGAGAAGCCGGTGAGCACGGCGGCCTCGCGCCATACCGGCTCATCAAGCACGCCATCCACCTCCACGGTAGTCTCGACGCGCGGGATCCGGACGTCGAGATGCTTGGCGAGACCGTTGTACACGGGGCCGGGATCTGGCCCCGCCGCCTGAAGCGCGAGGAGCAGCGGGAGCATGGCGCCTGAAATATGGGCCCCACCCGAGAGTGGGTCTATCCGGAACTGGTTGACAAACCGTCAGCGAACTGCCCCCGGGTGGGGCGCGCGCCGACTATTCGTAACGCAGGGCGATGATGGGATCGAGACCCGCGGCGCGACGGGCGGGCCAGATGCCGAAGAACAGGCCCACCGCGGCGCTGAACACGAAGGCCAGGAGGATCGCGAGCGGGGAGATGAACGTATTCCAATGCGCGAGCTGCGAGAGCACGATCGCGCCGGCCGACCCACACAGCACCCCGATCAGGCCCCCGAGCAAGCACAGCACGAGTGCTTCGACCAGAAATTGAAACAGGATATTGAACCGGGTGGCGCCGAGCGCCTTGCGGACGCCGATCTCGCGGGTGCGCTCGGTGACCGAGACCAACATGATGTTCATGATCCCGATCCCCCCGACGAGCAGGCTCACGGCGGCGATCCCGGCCAGGAGGTACTTGAAGGTGTCGGTCGTCTGCTGCAGGGTGGCCAGGATGTCCGTTTGATTCCGGATTTGGAAGTCGTCGTCCTGGCCGGGCCGGATCTTGTGCTGGCGCCGCAGCACCCGTTCGATCTCGATCGTGGCGAGGTTCATCGACTGCAGGTCTGCCGCGTCCACCGTGATCGAGCGGAGCCGATCGGTGCCGATCACCCGGTAGCGGGCTGTCTGGAGCGGGATGAGGATCTGCTCGTCGGGGTTGAAGAATGACCCCGCCGAGCCCTTCTCCGACAGTGCCCCGATGATCTCGAACGCGATGCTGCGGATCATGATCTGCTGCCCGATCATCGCAGCGCGGTTGGAATTGAGCAGCGCCGGAACGGCCGCTCCGATGACGGCGACGCGCCGGCGCGCCGCATCGTCCCCCGCGGTGAACATGCGTCCGGCGGTGATCGTGTAGTTGTGCACGGCGACGTAGGTCGGCGTCGTCCCCACCACGTTCACGTTGATGTTCGTGCCCCCCAGCTGGACCTGCAGGTTGCTCGACAACTCGGGCACGACGGCGCTCACGTACTGGGCGTGGTTGGCGAGCGCCGTGTCGTCGTCCATCGTCAGGCTGACGCGGTTGTTGCTCGCGACGCCGCGCATGAAGCTCTGTCCGGGGTAGACGCTGAGGAGCGTGGGGCCGAGCGCCTGAATCCGGTCTTGGACCGACTTCTGCGCGCCTGAGCCGAGGGCGATCATCGTGATCACCGCGCCCACGCCAATGATGATGCCGAGCATCGTAAGGAGCGAGCGGAGCTTGTTGGCGCGCAGCGCCTCGAGGGCGACCTTGACGATCTCGGCGAGCAGCATGCGCTAGCGCGCCCCCCCGCCGGTGAGGACGAGGACTGTGTCGCGCTCCGCGAGCCCGCTCGTCACCTCCGTGTAATCCTGATCGGTGAGCCCCGTGCCAATGGCAACGGGGACGATCGTCGCGTGCCGCAGGACGAACACGATCGCGCTCGCGGGGCCCGGGCGGCTCGCTGCGCTCCGCGTCGCCGGCTCGGCGGCGTGAAGCTTGCTGCCATCCCCCGCTCCCGGATTCGAGGGCGTCACGGGATCGGCGGCTGGAGCGGCGGCGAGT
>DATLKW010000286.1:0-2674 GCA_035538175.1 Gemmatimonadales bacterium
TCGTGGTCGTGACGGCGGGGATCGCCCGCAAGCCGGGGATGAGTCGCGACGATCTCGTGCGCACGAACGCCGACATCGTGAAGCAGGTCGCGCTTGCCATCAAGGCGCATTGCCCCGGGGCGATCGTCATCGTGGTCTCGAATCCGCTCGACGTCATGTGCTGGGTCGCGAAGCAGGTGACCGGGTTCCCGCGTGAGCGCGTGATCGGGATGGCCGGGGTCCTCGACACGGCGCGCTACCGCGCCTTCCTTGCCGAGGCCCTGCACGTCTCGGTCGAGGACATTCAGGCGATGGTGTTGGGGGGACACGGCGACACGATGGTGCCGCTCGTTTCCTACACGACGGTCGCCGGGATTCCTGTGACCCAGCTCCTCGATCGCTCGACGCTCGAGCGGATCGTCGAGCGGACGCGCAACGGCGGGGCAGAGATCGTGGCGTTCTTGAAGACCGGGTCGGCCTACTATGCCCCCTCCGCCGCGGTGACCCAGATGGTCGAGGCCATCGCGCACGACAAGAAGCGCATCCTCCCGTGCGCCGCGTGGGTGCAAGGCGAGTACGGCGAGCGGGACGTGTACTTGGGCGTCCCCTGCAAGCTCGGCCGCGGTGGGCTCGAGCAGATTCTCGAGGTGACGCTCTCGCCGGACGAGGCCGCGGCGCTCAGGCAGTCCGCCGCCGCGGTGCGGGAGACCATGCGGGCGGTGACGCTCTAGCCCTGGAACGCCGCCAAGCCGTGGCGCAGTACGAGCAGCTGCGACCCGACGTGGTCGTGTTGGACATCGTGATGCCCGATATGAGCGGGCTCGATGGACTGCGAGCCATTCGTCGTGTGGACCCGGCGGCGTGCGTCGTGATGTGCGGTGCGATGGCGCAGCAGCGGCTGCTGGAGGAAGCGCTCGCGGCCGGGGCGCGAGACTTCATCGTGAAGCCGTTCACGTCGTCGCGCGTGCTCGAAGCGCTAACCGACGCGGTGGGCTGACCGTGACCGCGAAGCTACAGCTGGGCTACCTGGAGTTCGACGCGCTGCGCGAGGTCGCGAATATCGCGAGCGGGCACGCAGCGACGGCGTTGGGGCAATTGATCGAGCGGCGCGTGATGATCACCGTTCCCACGTTCACGGCGGGGACGGTGGACGAGCTCCCGGGCCTCTTGGGCTACCGCGACCGGCCGGTCGCCGTGGCCGTCATGCACGTGCTCGGCGACGTGAAAGGAACGCTGGCGTTCTTCATGCAGGAATCCAAGGCCCGGGAGCTCAGCGCGATCCTGCTCCGGCGGCCCGAGGACGGCGGCGGCCTGGACGCGCTCGGCCGCTCGAGCCTCGCCGAGACGGCGAATATCCTGGGCGGCGCGTACGCAAACGCCCTCGCGGGGCTGCTGGGACGCACCGTCATGCTCTCCGTGCCGACGTTCGGCATCGAGCCGCCCGAGCGGGTGTTGGAGCAGCAACGGCGGGAGTCGCCCGCCGCGCAGCTCGCGCTGTGCATTGAGACCCAGCTGCTGGTGGACGAGTGCGGAACGGGCTACGGCGGACACATCGTGCTCTTGCCCGACGGCGATGGTCTCCGTCTGCTGCTCGACGCGTTGCACGTCGGGGGGGGGTAAGCCTAAGCCGCGCCCGTGAATTCCTTCGTCGGAGGTCTCGGGGCGAGGTGGGCGCGCACGTAATCTCGATTCAGGCGCGTGATGAAATCGATCGAGATCTCCTTGGGGCAGGCGGCCATGCATTCGCCGTGGTTGCTACAAGCGCCGAAGCTCTCGTGGTCCATTTGGGCCACCATGGTCACGACGCGCGTCGCGCGCTCCGGCTGGCCTTGGGGCAAGAGCCCGAGATGGGACACTTTGGCGGCGACGAAGAGCATGGCCGACGCATTGGGGCAGGCCGCGACGCAGGCGCCGCAGCCGATGCACGCGGCCGCGTCCATGGCGAGGTCGGCGTCGCGCTTGGGCACCGGGACGGTATTCGCTTCGGGGGCGCTGCCGATGCGGACGCTCACGAACCCGCCCGCCTGGATCAGGCGGTCGAAGGCGCTCCGGTCGACGACCAGGTCTTTGACGACCGGGAACGCGCGGGCGCGCCACGGTTCGACCCACACCGCAGCGCCGTCGGGGAAGGCGCGCAGGTGCAGCTGGCAGGTGGTGGTGGCGCGCCGCGGGCCGTGGGGGCGGCCGTTGATGACCATGCCGCAGGCCCCGCAGATCCCCTCGCGACAGTCGTGATCGAACGCGATCGGGTCTTCCTTGCGGGCGGTCAACTGCTCGTTGAGGACGTCGAGGAGCTCGAGGAACGACATGTCGGGGCTCGCGTCCGCGATGTCGTAGCGGACGAACGCGCCCGGTGCGGTGGGCGCCGCCTGTCGCCACACGTGCAGCGTCAAGCGCATTACTGGTAGCTCCGGGTCGCGAGGTGCGCGGTCTCGAAGGCCAGAGGCTCTTTGGCGAGGACGGGCGGCGCGCCGACGCCCTGAAACTCCCAGGCCGCCACGTAGGCGAAGTGCTCGTCGTCGCGCTGCGCCTCGCCGGCGGGGGTTTGGTGCTCCTCGCGGAAGTGTGAGCCGCACGACTCCTCGCGCTGTAGGGCGTCGTGGCACAGTAGCTCGGCGAATTCGAGGAAATCGGCGACGCGCCCCGCGTGCTCGAGGGCCTGGTTCAGGTCCTCGCCCCGGCCGCCGACGTAGAC
>DATLKW010000287.1:0-12478 GCA_035538175.1 Gemmatimonadales bacterium
CGCTCATCGTGCGCCCGGTCCAGTGGCTGTCGCGCGAAGTGCTGTGGAAGGTGGTGGACATGCGGCTCGTCGACGGGCTCCTCGTCAATGGCACCGCCGTCGCTTCCCGCGCCCTCGGGTGGGTGGGAAGTCGCCTGCAGACCGGCGAAGTCGGGATCTACGTCACCCTGTTTGTCGTGGGCGTCCTCGCGGTGCTGGGCGCGGTAGTGCGCTAGCATGTACGAGCGCGGCGTGCTCACGGCGCTTCTCGCCTGGCCCCTGGTGGGCGCGCTGTTGGTCGTCGCCGCGCCCGCGCGCTGGGCGAAGTACGTCGCCCTGGTCGCGAGCGTCGCGGAGTTCGCGCTGTCGGTGCCCCTGTGGTGGACGTTCCAGCCCGCCGGTGGGTTCCAGTTCATGTTCGACGCGATGTGGCTGCCCGCGTGGGGGATCCGCTACACCGTCGGCGTGGACGGGATCTCGCTGTTCATGGTGCTCCTCACGACGTTCCTCGTCCCGCTCTCCGTGCTGGGGAGTTACGCCTACATCACGTCGCGCGAGCGCGGCTTCTATGCGCTCCTGCTCGTACTGACGTCGGGCATGATCGGCGTGTTCGTGGCGCTTGACCTGTTCCTGTTCTACGTCATGTGGGAGGTGATGCTCATCCCGATGTACTTCATCATCGGGATGTGGGGCGGGGAGCGTCGCCTGTACGCCGCGATCAAGTTTTTCATCTACACGTTCTTCGGGTCGCTGTTGATGCTCGTGGCGATCCTCGTGCTTGTGGTGGGCGTAGGCCAACGCACCGGCGTCTACTCGTTCTCCTACTCGCACCTGGTGACGCATGTCGGCGGGCTCGGGCGCACGGCGTTCTGGCTGTTCGGTGCCTTCTTCCTCGCGTTTGCGATCAAGGTGCCGATGTTCCCGTTCCACACCTGGTTGCCAGACGCGCACGTCGAGGCGCCGACGGCGGGCTCGGTGATCCTCGCCGGCATCCTGCTCAAGATGGGGACGTACGGGTTCCTGCGCTTCGGGCTCCCCTTGTTCCCGGCCGTCGCCCTGCACCCCGCGATCCAGGCGGGCATCGTCACGCTCGCGCTGATCGGGATCGTCTACGGGGGCTTGGTGGCGATGGTGCAGCCCGACTTCAAGAAACTGATCGCCTATTCCTCGGTGGCGCACCTCGGGTTCGTGATGCTCGGCATCTGGGCGCTGACGTTGCAGAGCGTGCAGGGCGCCCTCCTCATCATGATCAACCACGGGATCTCGACGGGAGCGCTGTTCCTGCTCGCGGGGATGCTGTACGAACGCCGGCACACTCGGCTGCTCGACGCGTTTGGGGGGCTCGCGCGCGTGATGCCGCTCTTCGCCGCGACGCTCACCCTTGTGTCGCTTTCGTCGATCGGCCTCCCTGCGACGAACGGGTTCGTCGGCGAGTTCCTCGTCCTCGTGGGGGCGTTCCCGAGCTACCCCCGCGCGACGCTGTTCGCCACGACCGGCGTCGTCGTGGCGGCGATGTATCTCCTGCCCGCGCTCCAACGGGTGATCTACAATCCGCTCGACAAGCCGGAGAACCAAGCGCTTCCCGACCTGTCGCTGCGAGAGATCGCCGTGCTGGCCCCGCTGGTGGCCTGTATCGTCTGGATCGGCGTCTACCCGCAGCCGCTTCTCCGTCGGATGGAGCCCGCCGCGCGTGACCTCATCCAGAACGTGCGGATCGAGGCGGCGACGAGCACGGCCGTCCGGTGACCCTCGACTTCGCGCGCGCCGCCGACGTGCTCCGGGGACTCCTGCCCGAGGTCGTCTTGTCCGCGGCGGCCCTGCTCGTTCTGCTGCTCGTGGCGTGGCGGCACCAGAGCCCTCGCGATCAGCGCCTCGCGGGCTGGGCGAGTCTCGCCGGGCTCCTGGCCGCGGGGGTCGCGGTGTGGTGGCTGTGGGAGAACGGCGCACGCGCCGCGGCCCCCGGCATGGTGGCCGTGGACGCGTTTCGGTTCGCGACCGACGCGCTGTTTCTCGTCGCGGCCGCGCTCACGGCCCTCGTCTCCCTCGAGTATCTCGACCGGGAAGGTCTGCGCGTGCCGGAGTACTATGTGCTCCTGCTCTGCGCCACGGTGGGCATGATGCTGATGGCGGGGGGCGAAGACTTGATGGTTGTGTTCCTCGGCCTCGAGCTGATGTCGATCTCGGTGTACGTGCTCGCCGGGATCAACCGCCGCGACCCGGCGTCGGCGGAAGCGGCCCTCAAGTACTTCCTGTTGGGGGCGTTCGCCTCCGGGTTCCTGGTGTACGGCATCGCTCTCGTCTACGGGGCGACGGGGACCACGACCCTGACCCAGATCGGCCTCCAGGTGCGGACGCACGGCCTCGAGCAGGGCGTGATGTTGCTCGTCGGTCTGGCGCTCGTGCTCGTGGGCTTCGGGTTCAAGGTGGCTGCCGTGCCGTTTCACATGTGGGCGCCGGACGTGTACGACGGCGCGCCGACGCCGGTCACGGGGTACATGGCGACCGCGGTGAAGGCCGCCGCGTTCGCGGCGCTGTATCGCGTGTTGAGCGAGGCATTCGGGGGGGTGGGGGCCTGGCGGCCGATCGTGTGGTGGCTCGCGACGGCGACGATGATCGCCGGGAATCTGATCGCCCTAGCGCAGCGCACGGTGAAGCGGATGCTCGCGTATTCCTCGGTCGCGCACGCCGGCTATCTGCTCGTCCCGATCGCCGTGGGGACGGGGGCGGGATCGGCGGCGCTGCTGTTCTATCTCTTCGCCTACACCCTTGTCACGCTGGCGGCCTTCGCGCTCCTCGCCGCCATCGGGCGGGACGGGGAGCGGGAGCTGCGGATCGACGACCTCGCGGGGCTGGCCCGGCGCCGGCCGTGGCTCTCCGCGGCGCTCGCCATCTGCATGTTGTCGCTCCTCGGGTTCCCCGGTACGGTCGGGTTTATCGGCAAGTGGTACATCCTCCTCGCGGCCACCGCGGGGCGCCAAGTCGTCCTCGGGGCCATTCTCGTCCTTACGAGCGTGGTCTCGGCGGGCTACTATCTGCCCGTGATCATGGCGCTCTACATGCAGCCCGAGCCGTCTGAGGCGGCGCACGCGGGCGTCCGCCTGGGCCGCGTGGCCGGGGTGGTCGTGGCGGCGGCCGCCGCGGCGCTGCTCGTGTTGGGCGTGCGGCCGAACGCCCTGGTCGAGCTCGCGCGCTCGAGCGGCAGCTCGATCGCCGTGCCCGCGCCGCTCACGGCGCCCGGGGCGACGCCGACGGGGCGCTGACCCGGGGGGGACGAGCCGTGGTATGAGGATTCCCACCACCATCTTCCGCGAGTACGACATTCGGGGCACGGTCGGCGACCAGATCGGCGCCGAAGTGGCCCGGGCGATCGGGCAGGCCTTCGCGACGCTCGGCTGGGAGCGGCTCGGCCGGGCGCCGCGGCTCGCTGTCGGACGCGACAACCGCCCCTCGAGCGAGGGCCTCGCGCACGGGGTGCTCTCGGGGATCGAGGCCGTGGGGGGGCTCGGGATGGATGTGGGCGAGCTGCCCACGCCGGCGCTCTATTTCGCCACCCATGTGCTCAACGTCGACGGCGGCCTGCAGGTCACGGGCTCGCACAATCCCCCGGAGTTCAACGGCTTCAAGATGGTCCTGGGCGGCGACGCGGTGCACGGCGCGGCGATCCAGGGGTTGCGGCGGCTGATCGAAGAGGAGAAGACGCCGGGTCGCCCCGGCGGCATGCGCGCCACGGACGGCTCGGTCTTGGCGCGCTACCGGGCCGCCATCGTGCAGCGCAACGGGCCCCTGCCGCGGCGGGTGAAGGTAGTGGTCGATTGTGGGAACGGCGTGTCCAGCCTCATCGCCGTGGAGACCCTGCGCGACCTCGGCGCAGACGTCGTCGCGCTCTACTGCGAGTCCGACGGCCGGTTCCCGCACCACCACCCCGATCCCACGGTGCTCGAGAATCTGCGCGACCTCCAGGCGGCGGTCACGCGGGAGCGCGCCGAGTTGGGGATCGCGTTTGACGGCGACGGGGATCGCATCGGCGCCGTGGACGAACAGGGGCGGCCGGTGATGGGCGACCTCCTGCTCGTGCTCCTCGGCCGCGACCTGGCGCGGCGGCTGGGCCCGGGTCAGCCGGTAATCTTCGATGTGAAGTGCTCCGACCTCTTGCCCAAGGAGCTCGCCCGCGTCGGGCTCGTGCCCACTATGTGGAAGACGGGGCACTCGCTCATCAAGCAGAAAATGAAGGAGACGGGCGCACCGCTCGCCGGAGAGATGAGCGGGCACATGTTCTTCGGTGCCGACTGGTACGGCTTCGACGACGCGCTGTTCGCCGCGGGGCGGCTGCTCGGCTACCTCGCGCATGCGGGCGGGCCGTTGTCGCGCCATTTCCGTGACCTGCCCGACACCGTGTCCACGCCCGAGCTGCGTGTCGACTATCCCGACGAGCAGAAATTCGCGATCGTCGAGCGCGCCGCGAAGCATTTCGCCACCAAGTATCCGGTCTCTACCCTGGACGGCGTCCGCATCACCTTTGGTGAGGGATGGGGGCTCCTGCGGGCATCGAACACGCAGCCGGTGCTGGTGCTGCGGTTCGAGGCGGCGAACGCCGCGGCGCTCGCCGCCTACCGGGCGGAGGTCGAGGGCTGGCTCGCCGCCCAGCGCGATCGGGCGTGACGCACGGGGCCCGCCGCTGGGCGCTGCTCCTCGCGGTCGGGGTGCTGGTGGTGGTGCTCGTGGGAGGACGGTGGGCGGCGTTCGAGACGGCGGAACGCGCTTGGGCGGCGAGTGTCCCCGGCGGCGCCGCCTATCTCTCGGCGCGGGACTACGCCCGGCTCGTCTCGGGTCTGCTCCTGCTGGCCGCGATCGCGTGGGCCACCGGCAATCTGCTATTCGTCTACCGCTCGATCGGCTCGATGCAGCTGTCGCGCCGTCTCGGCGATCTCGAGATCGTCGAGGCCGTGCCGCAGCCCGCCCTGCTCGCGAGCACGGTCGGGTGCGGGCTCCTCTTCGGGTTCCTCTTGGCGGTAGGGAAGGGGGACTGGTGGATGAGCGCCGCGCTCGCGTCCCACGGGGTGCGCTTCGGCGTCGCCGATCCCGTGCTGCACCACGACGTGGGCTACTACGTGAGCGCGCTCCCCTGGAGCATGCGGCTGCGGGGCTTGGCGCTCGCCGCCGTGCTGTCGGCCACGGGCGTGATCGGCCTCCTCTACGCCGCGATCGGATCGCTGCGGTTTCAGCGCGGGGTACCGTCGGCGAGCGCGCATGCGCGGGCGCATCTCGGCCTGTTGCTCATGCTCCTCGCGGCGACGCTCACGTGGGATGCGCTCCTCGATCCCGCGGAGACGGTGGCGGGGCTCCATGGCGCCCTCGGGCCGCTGGCGCTCGCGGCGCGGCTGCGGGCCGCGCCGGTCGTTGCGGCGCTGGGGGTGGTCGCGACCGGGGCGAGCGCGGTGTGGGCGCTGCGCGAGCGGCCCCGCTTGCTCCTCGGGGCGTGGGCGGCGCTCGTCCTGGCCGCCGCGCTCGGCTACCTCGCGATCCCGGGATCGTTGGGGGGAAGTGGCAGCCGCACCGAGGGCCCGGGGGTGGATAGCGCGGCGACCGACGCCGTGCGCCGGCTCGAGCGGCTCGCCTTCGGCGTCCCGGCGCCGGTGGATCGGGCGCCCCCGGGGTTTGGGAGTCCCGAGGCCGCGGTTACGGCGGTGCCGGTCTGGAATGCGAGCCGGGTGCTCGCCGCGGCGCAGCGCCAGCGCGAGCTCGTGGGCGCGCGGGCCGAGGCCGTGGCCGCGGCCCTCTCGGTCCACTCCGTGGCCGGGGGGCGCGCGACCTGGGTGGTGGCGCTCGGCCCGGACTTCGCCATCGACCTGCGGGCACGCTCGGCCGATGCGTCGCCTGACTGGGCGGCGATCCACCGCGGCCCGTGGGCGCGGGCCGGGCGCCCGATCGCCGCCGTAGAGGACGACACGACGCTCCAGTTCGAGCGGCTCGCGGTGCGCGACTCGACGACGTGGTTCGGGCCCACGTTCTCGGAGTTTGCGGTGGTGGCCCCGGACACGTGGCCGGCGCTCGCGCGGGAGGGGATCCCGCTGACGGACTGGTGGCGGCGCACAGCGTTCGCCTGGGTGCTCCAGAGTCCCGCCCTCGCGCGCGCCGAGACGGACGGCGTGGTGCTGCTGTGGCGCCGTGATGTGCCGGAGCGGTTCCGGCGGCTGGCGCCGTTCGCGGCGTTCGACCCCGTGATCCCGCTCGTGGGCGAGGGCGCGTTGTGGTGGGTGTCCTACGGGTACATCGAGGCATCGGAGTTCCCGCTCGTCTCGGCGCTCGAGTGGGAAGGGCGCGCGGTGCGCTACGTGCACCCCGCGCTCCTCGGGGTCGTGAACGCCGCGACTGGGGAGACCCGGCTCTATCTCGCCCCCGGCGCCGATGCGCTCGCGAGCGCGTGGGCCGCCCTCTTCGCACCGCTCATTCAGCCGCTCACGACCCTCCCCTCAGCGCTCCGGGCGCAGCTGCCGGTCCCCGCGCGGACGTTCCGGGCCGCGGTCGCGCTGATCGAGCGGCGGCGTCCCGATACGACCGCGTGGACCGCTCGGCCGCGCGAGCCGTTCGAGCTCGTCGCGCCCGCGGGCCAGGGGGGAGCGGGGGGGGCGGCGGGCGGTGGCGGCGCGGGCGACGCCGGGGAGGGTGGGGGCACGGGCGGCGCGGGCGAGGGTGGGGATGGTGCTAGCGCGGCACGGGTGTGGACGGCCCAGGGGTTCGAAGCGGGCACCACGTTCGTCGCGCTCGTGGCGGCGAGCGTGGAGCCCGCGGGGCCGCGGCTCTTCGTGTGGCGTCCCGCGCCGCCCGCGCGCCTCCCGCCCGGCCTCGTCGGATCGCCCAACGCCACGGCGCCCGGGGTCGCGCGGCTGTGGAATGTGGGAGGGGCGCTGTTTTACGAGCAGGCGTTGTTCACGGAGCAACTGCGGGGCGACGCCGCGTCCGGGATCGACTCGGTGTTCCTATCGGTGGGGGGAGGGCGGGGACAGGGGGTGGGGCCGGTGGCGGCGTTGCGGAACCTGTTCGCCGCCGCTCGCACGCCGGCGAGCGCGGCCGACACCAGCCTCGCTGTGCGGTGGCAACGGGCGCGGGTCCTGGCCGCGCGGGCCGACGCCGCGCTCGCGGCCGGTGACCTGGAAGCCTTCGGCCGCCTGTATGCCGAGCTGAAGGAACTGCTCGGGCTCGCGCGGCGTCGGCTTGCTCCGCCTGCGGGCCGCCGCTAGGTTCCCGCCGCCGTGACTCCGGGCACCATCGTCGTCGCGCTCGGCGGCAACGCCGTGGCTCCGCCCGACGAGCGCCCCACGATCGCCAATCAATTCCGGCTCACGCGGGCGAGCCTCGTCCCGATCGTGGAGTTGGCGAAGGCGGGCTGGGGCGTGGCGCTGGTGCACGGGAACGGTCCCCAGGTGGGGGACGCGCTGGCGCGCAACGAGCTCGCGGCCGAGCAGGTGGAGCCGCTGCCGTTGGGCGTGCTCGTGGCCGCGACGGCGGGGTGGATGGGCTACATGATGCAGCAGTCCCTGCAGAACGCGCTGGCGCGCGCGGGCGTCGCGCGCCAGGTGGTGACGGTGATCAGTCAGACGCTGTGCGATGCCGCCGATCGCAACCTCCGGGTCCCGATCAAGCCGATCGGCCACGCGCTCGACCCGGTGCGCCGGGCGCGGCTCGAGGCGCGCGGGGTGCCGGTGAAGGAGGAGCGGCCAGGCCGGTGGCGGCGGCTCGCGCCGAGCCCGCGGCCCACCGCCGTGGTCGAGCGGGACGTGATCCGGGCGCTCGTGGCGGCAGGCCACATCGTGGTGACGGGTGGCGGGGGCGGGCCCCCCGTGTATCAGGATCCCGCGCTCGGGCTCGAGGGCATCGATGCGGTCGTCGACAAGGACCGGGTCGCGGCGATCCTCGGGCGGGAGATCGGCGCCGAGGTGCTGTTGATTCTCACGAACGTCGACGCGGTCTATCACGGCTACGGGACGCCGCACGCGCGAGCGATCCGGCGGCTCGATCTCGCGACCGTGGAGCACTTGCTCGCCGGATCGGAGCTCGCCGCCGGGAGCATGCGCCCCAAGGTCGAGGCGGCGGCCGCGTTCGTGCGGGCGGGCGGGGCGCGCGCGATCATCGCGGCGCTGGCGGACGGCGTGGCGGCGCTGCGCGGGGAGGCGGGGACCACTATTTCCGCGGAGGCGTGAGTGAACCTGCACGAGTATCAGGCGCGCGATCTCCTCCGGCGCTACGGCGTTCCAGTGCCTGTGGGCGCGGTGGCGGCGACGGCGGAGGAAGCGGGCGCCATCGCGCAGCGCCTCGGCGGGCCCGTCGTCGTGAAAGCCCAGGTGCATGCCGGCGGGCGTGGCAAGGCGGGGGGGGTGAAGCTCGCGCGCGACGCGGCCGAGGCCGAGCGGCACGCGAGGGCGATCCTCGGCATGGCGATCAAGGGGTTCTCCGTGCACCGGGTGCTTGTCGTCCCCGCCGTGGAGATCGCCGGGGAGTGCTACGTCGGGATCGTGGTGGATCGGGGCGCGCAACGGCCGGTGCTGATGGTGAGCGCGGCGGGCGGCGTGGACATCGAGGAGGTCGCGGCGCGCACGCCCGAGCGGATTCACCGGCTCGCGATCGATCCGCGCTACGGCCTCCTCCCGCATCAGGCGCTCGGCTTGGGCCTCAAGCTCTATCGCGAGCTCGCGCAGGCGCGCGCGGCCGCGGACATCATGACGCGGCTGTACGGCGCCGTCTATGCGCTCGGGGCCTCGCTCGCCGAGATCAACCCCCTGGCGACGACGCCGGATGGCACGCTCGCGGCGCTCGACGCGAAGATCGTGCTCGACGATAACGAGCTCGACCGCCATCCCGACCTCGCCGCCCTGCGGGACACGAGCGCCGAGGCTCCCGCGGAGGTGGCGGCGCGCGAAGCCGGGCTCACGTTCATCAAGCTCGACGGCTCGGTGGGGTGCTGCGTGAACGGCGCCGGCCTCGCGATGGCGACGATGGATCTCGTGGCGTACTACGGCGGGGTCCCCGCGAACTTCTTAGACATCGGCGGCAGCTCGAATCCGCAGAAGGTCGTGAGCGCCCTGAAGATCATCAGCGCGGACCCAAACGTGCGGGCGATCCTGTTCAACATCTTCGGCGGCATCACGCGTGGTGACGACGTGGCGAAGGGGATCGTGCAGGCGACGTCGCAATTCCCGATCAAGGTGCCGGTCGTCATCCGGCTCACCGGGACGAACGAGGCCCAGGCGGTCGAGATCCTGACGAAGGCCGGGTTCTCGGCGCTCACCGACATGGATGAGGCGGTGCAGCAGGCCGTCGCGAAGGCCCGGGCGGCGGCGTGAGCATCTTCATCGGGCGGGACACGCGGTTGGTGGTCCAGGGGATCACCGGTCGCGACGGCTCGTTCCACGCGCGCCAGATGATCAGCTACGGCACGAAGGTGGTGGCGGGTGTGACGCCGGGGAAGGGTGGGCAGCTGTTCGATGGGGTCGTGCCGGTCTTCGACACCGTGGCGGACGCCGTCGCCCAAACCCACGCGAACACCAGCGTCATCTATGTGCCGGCCGGCGCGGCCGCGTCCGCGATCTTCGAAGCCGCCGACGCCGGGCTCGCCCTCATCGTGTGTATCACCGAGGGGATCCCGGTGCTCGACATGACGCGCGTGCTCCCCTACCTGCATGAGCGCGGGGCGCGCCTCGTCGGCCCGAACTGTCCGGGGCTGATCTCCCCATCGCAGAGCAAGGTCGGCATCATCCCGGGGAGCATCTGTCAGCCGGGGCGCGTCGGCGTCGTGTCGCGAAGCGGGACGCTGACCTACGAGATCGTCCATCAGTTGTCGCGGGCGGGGCTCGGGCAATCCACCTGCGTCGGGATCGGCGGGGATCCCTTGATCGGGACGACGTTCATCCACTGTCTCGCGGCCTTTCAGGCCGATCCGGACACCGACGCGGTGGTCGTGATCGGCGAGATCGGGGGGACGGACGAGCAGCAGGCCGCCGAGTTCGTGCGCCAGGCGGTGACGAAGCCCGTCGTGGGCTTCATCGCCGGGCAGACGGCGCCCCCCGGGCGCCGCATGGGCCACGCGGGCGCGATCATCTCGGGCTCGAGTGGGACGGCGGCCGAGAAGATCGCCGCCTTCGAGCGCGCCGGGATCGGCGTCATGCGCCGGCCGGCCGACGTGGTGGGGCTGGTGCGGGAGCGCGTGTGAAGCTCCGCGACATCCTGCGGCCCGAGCACGTCGTGGTGCCGCTCCGGGCGGCGACGGTGAAGGAGGCGACCGAGCTGTTGGCCGAGCGGCTCATTGGGGCGGGGCTGGTGGCGGAGCCGCAGCGCCTGAGCGCCCTCATTCGGCACACCTGGCCCGAGGACATGGTGTCGGTGGGCGAGCACGCGTTCCTGCCGCACTTCCGCACGGAGGCCGTGCGCGGGCTCGCCACCGCGGTCGGCATCTCCCCGACGCCGATCCGGTGGGAAAAGGATTCGCACCGCGCCGCGCGCATCGTCGTGTTCATTGTCGCCCCCGGGAAGGACGCCGCGTTGTACCTCCAGGTGGTGGGCGCGCTGGCGCGGGCCCTCTCCGATCCCGAGACAGTGCTGGCGCTCCTCGCCGCGCGCTCGCCCGAGGACGTCGCGCGCCTCGCCGCGCTCGGGGACGTGGAGCTCCCGAGCCAGCTCAGCGTGCGGGACATCATGACGCCCGAGGCCGTGACCGTGGCCCCAGACCGGACCCTGGGGGAGGTCGCCCAGATGATGATCGAGCACGACATCCATGCGCTGCCGGTGGTGGACGAAACCGGGGCGCTGCTCGGCATGGTCACCCACCGCGAGTTGTTGCGCTATCTCATGCCGGACTATCTCCAGCGCACCAAGAGCGGGGAGGTGCGGGCGCTGACGAAGAGCCAGCTCCAGCGGGGGTCGGCCGACCCGCGCTTGATCCCGGTCAAGGAGACGATGGCGCGCTCGGTGCTCTGCGTGTCGGAGGAGCAGACGCTCGCCGACGTGGCCAACCTCATGAGTTCGAAGGACGTCGACCGCTTCCCAGTGGTGCGCGAGGGGGTCGTGGTCGGCTTTCTGACGCGGGCGGACGTGATCCGCCGGCTCCTCGCCCCCCGAGCCCCCTGAGCCCCCTGAGCCCTCTGAGCCCCCTGACCGGACCCCCGCCATGCTGACCCTCGCGATCCTCAAGCCCGACGCCGTGCGCGCGGGCCACATGGGCAAGATCCTCGCGCACTTAGAGGGCGCGGGCTTCGTGGTGCGCGCGGCGCGGCTCCTCCGGCTCACCTCGGCCGAAGCGGAGGCCTTCTACGAGGTGCATCGCGAGCGCCCGTTCTACCGCTCGCTGGTGGGGTTCATGACGTCGGGCCCGGTGCTCGTCCTCGCGCTCGAGCGCGAGGACGCGGTGGCGCGGTTGCGCGACGTGATCGGGGCCACGGACCCTGCGGAGGCGAAGCCGGGCACGATCCGGAAGCTCTATGCCGAGTCGAAGGAGCGGAACGCGATCCACGCCTCCGATGCGCCTCAGACGGCACTGCGCGAGGTCGGGTTTTTCTTCTCCGAAGGCGAGTTGCGCCGCCTCGGAGGCGGCTCCTGAGAGTTCGCTTGACGCAAGTGCCACAAGGGTTTAGGTTCGTTTGCCCATGCTGCAAGTCGACTTCCGCGAGCTCGCCCGGGGCCCGGTGGACACGCGGGCCGATCTTCCCGGGTCCGAACCCCTGTTCGAGGGGCTGGGCGTGGCGCTTACCGAGCCGGTGCGGGTGGCCGGCCGGTTGCAGGCGGCCGGCGAGGGGCGGTTCTATTGGCGGGCCTCGTTACGCAGCGGGATGCGCGGAGAATGCCGACGCTGTCTCGCGCCGGTGGCCGTGCCGATCGCGGCGGAGATCGACGCGTTGTTTACCAAGGATCCGGACGCGCTCGAGGATCCTAGTTCCTACCCCCTGGCGCCCGACGCGACCGAGGTCGATCTACGGGGGGCATTACGCGAGGAGCTGCTCCTCGCGGTGCCGCAGTGGGTCGTGTGTCGGGACGATTGTGCTGGCCTCTGCCCGCGCTGCGGCAAGGACTTGAACACGGGCCCTTGCGGCTGCCCGGCCGCCGCAGAGCTGCGTTGGGCCGGTCTCGCCGCGTTGAAGGACAAGCTCCGCGACTGAAAAGGACGATGCCATGGCCGTACCGAAGCGAAGAACTTCCAAGCGGAAGAAGCGCGCCCGCCGGACCCACTATCGGGCTGCGCCGATCGCCCTCCAGCCCTGTCCGCGTTGCGGGGACCTGAAGCGACCGCACCGAGTCTGTCCCACCTGCGGGTACTACCGCGACGAGCAGCGCGTGGCGGTCGAGGACGCCTGAGGTGATTCGCGTCGCGCTCGACGCGATGGGCGGCGACGCCGCCCCGCGGGTGGAGGTCGAAGGAGCCCTCCTGGCGTTGCGCGAGTTCCCACCGACCTTTCGCATCCAGCTCGTGGGCCGGACCGCCGAGATCACGGCGGCCCTCGCGGCCGTCGGGGGC
>DATLKW010000288.1:0-1851 GCA_035538175.1 Gemmatimonadales bacterium
AGCGCCGTATTGGCCCCACGGCCGGCGCGTCCAGCAGGAGGCGGTGCCAGCGGGCCACCCCCTCTGGTCGGCCGACCCACGCCCGCCAGAGAGCCACCATGCCACTCAAGAGCATGAGCGCGGGGATCAGCCCGGCGTGCGCTATCGAGGCGAGGGCCAGGACCAGGCGGGTGGTGGCCGGGAGAGCTTGGCCGGTGTCGACGAGAAGATTCGCGAACCGCGGGAGAACAACGACCACCAGGAGCGTGACCGACGCCGACCCGGCCGCTGCCAAGATCGACGGGTAAGCGAGTGCGCCGCGCAGCGCGGCCCGGGTCGCCGCCCGCGTCTCGAGCAATTGCGCCCCGTGGTCCACGGCCCGGGCGAGCCCGCTCCCCGCCTCACCCGCCTCGATGATTCCCATGACGTGAGGGGGGAGCGGCAGGGCGGATGCATCCAGCGCCGCGGCGAGGTGCTGTCCCTGCTCGACGCGGCGACGCACGTCGGGAAGCGTACTGCGCCAGGTGGGCGGAGCGAGGTCGTCCATCATTGCCAACGCTCGGGCGAGTGGGACACCCGAGTTCAGGAGGGTGCCGAGCGCCCGGAGTCCCAGGGCCAGGTCCTCGGCGCTGACGCGAAGCCGGGCCTGAGCGTGCGGCGCCTGGGCCGACAGTTCGATGGCGAACGCTCCCTGACTCGATATCAACGCCGCCGCCGCATCGCGACTCGGCGCCTCGACCACGCCCGCCTCGAGCGTGCCGTCCCGCCGCAGCGCCTTGAAAGCGAACGCCGTGTCCGGACTCACGGCTTGAGGCCCTCACCCCAGGACGTGATATCCGCGTTTTCGCCGTCGCCTCCGGGTTTCCCGTCGCGGCCGAGCGTGTAGAGATCATACGAGTCGGGATTGTGGACGCCGGGGGCGATGTACACGTACGGGCGACCCCACGGGTCCATGGGCACCGGCTTGCGGAGATACGGTCCCCGCCACCCCAGGTGGGAGGCGCCGGTGATTGGCTGCGCGCGCAGCAGGGCGAGCCCTTCCTCCGTTGTCGGATAGGCTCCTACGTCGAGGCGATACGCGTCGAGCGCCACGGCGAACGTCTCGATCTGGGTACGCGCCGCCGTGACGTTGGCGTCGCCCACATTTCTCAGGATCGACGGGCCCACCAACATCGCGAGCGTCCCGATGATCGCGAGTACGACCATCATCTCGATCAACGTGAAGCCGACATTCGAACCCGGACTAGTGGTCCGTGACACGCAGCACCTCCTCGACCGTCGTGATCCCCGCCTGCGCCTTCGCCCACCCGTCCGCTCGCAGCGAGGTCATGCCCGTCGCGTGCGCCAGCTCCGCGATCCGCCGGGTGGAGGGTTGCCCCACGATCTGGTCACGAATCTCGTCTGTCAGCACGAGCAGCTCGAACACCCCGGTGCGCCCTCGATACCCGGTGCTACGACAGTCGGTGCAGCCTCGGCCCCGCACAAATCGTGGTGCAGTATGGAGAGGTCTGGGCGGCCCTGGGGGTTGCAGCAGGGCGAGCGAATGCGGCTCCGGCACGTGGGGCTCGCGGCACGCGTCGCAGACCCGGCGCACGAGCCGCTGGGCGAGCACGGCCTCGAGCGTTGCGGCGACGAGATAGGGTGGCACGCCGAGGTCGAAGAGTCTAGGGACGGCGCCGACGGCGTCGTTCGTGTGGAGCGTCGAGAACACGACGTGCCCGGTGAGCGCGGCCTGAACGGCAAGCTCCGCCGTCTCCGTATCCCGCATCTCGCCCACGAGCAGGACGTCCGGATCCTGGCGCAAGATGGAGCGGAGCATCGACGCGAACGTGACTCCGGTCTGCGCGTGCACGGGGACCTGCGCCACCCCTT